>JANYER010000246.1 GCA_025359825.1 Granulicella sp. | reverse complement strand
TGCACTTGGTGGCGTGGGAGATGTGCTCGGGAAGCTGGATGGAGAGGGCGTTGAGGTCCTCGAAGAAGGCGGTCTCGAACTTGGCAGTGTACTGGTCGATGGGGAGGCCGGCGTTGGCGGCGTTGCGGATGATCTTGTCGTCCACGTCGGTGACGTTCATGACGTGCTGGACGGGGATGCCGATCTGGAGGAGGAAGCGGCGGAGGACGTCGACGTGTAGGAAGGTGCGGAAGTTGCCGATGTGGCCGTAGTCGTAGACGGTCGGGCCGCAGCAGTACATGCGCAGGGCGGGTGCGCCTACGGGCGTGAGGGTGTCAATTTTTCCGCTGAGGGTGTTGAAGAGTTCCAAGGTTGCCACTGCGGTATGTCCCTGCCGCAGCCGGCTCGTGGCACGGTGCAGACTGCTCTCGCTTGAAGTGCTAGGTCCGATTTTAGCTGATAGGGAAGGAATTTAGCCTAGTCGGAGTTGTGGGGTGGCGCTGAGGTCTTCGGGGGCGAAGTCCTGGGCGAGTAGGTGGGGCCAAGCGGCGGCGGCGATCATGGCGGCGTTATCGGTGGAGAGGGCGAGGGACGGAAAGGCTACAGGCAGGTGTTTGGGCGGGTTACCTTTGGTCCACTCGCGGAAGTCGACAAGCGAAGGCACTGCAGTGGTGAAGCGGGTGCGGAGTTCGCGGTTGGCCGAGACTCCACCTGAGACGATGATGCTGCGGACACCGAAGTGCTCGGCGGCTGCGGCGGTCTGTTTTATGAGGTTGCCGACGACGGCGTATTGGAAGCTGGCGATGAGGTCGAGGGTTTGCTGGTTGAGCAGGTGGAAGGCTTCGGAGGGTTTTATATTTGGGTTGGCAGCCAGGGCGCGGCGGCGGGCCTCGATGGCCGGCTGCATGGCGTGGGTCTGGGTGTAGCGGAGGACAGCGGTTTTGATGCCGCTGAAGGAGAAGTCGAACGACATTGGGGCAGAGTCAGATTCTGTTGACCCAACCCCTGGCGATGGAGCAGTGATGGGTGGGGCAGCCGACTTTTGGAGGTGGGCGGAGGTGGCGGCGTGTTCGAGCTTGGCCGCGCGGTTTTTGATGGGGCTGAAGTGGAAGGGGACGGCACGGGGGTCGCCGTGGGGGGCGAGGGCGTCGATCCAGGGGCCACCGGGGTAGCCGAGGCCGAGGAGCTTGGCGACCTTATCGAAGGCTTCGCCGGCGGCATCGTCTACGGTGCGACCTACGTTGCGGTAGGTCCAGGCTTCCCTGCTCTGATGGGCTTCGCTTTTTTGGGCTAGATAGAGGTGGGTGTGGCCGCCGGAGACTACCAGGGCCAGAAGGGGGAGTTCCATCGGAGTTTCGGCGCGTTCGCGGGCTTCCATCAGGACTGCGTGGATGTGGCCTTCCAGGTGGTTGATGGCGATGAGGGGTTTGTTGAGGCCGAAGGCGAGGGCCTTGGCGTAGGTGATGCCGACGAGCAGGGCCCCGGCGAGGCCGGGGCCGGAGGTGACGGCGACGGCGTCGAGGTCGGCGAAGGTGAGGTTGGCGCGGGTGAGGGCTTCGCGGACGACGAGGACGATGTTGCGGAGATGCTCGCGGGAGGCGAGTTCGGGGACAACTCCGCCGTAGTTGGCGTGGAGCTCCATCTGGGAGGCGACGACGTTGGAGAGGGCGTGGGAGCCGCGGCGGACGACGGCGGCGGCGGTCTCGTCGCAGGAGGACTCGATGCCGAGGATTAGGCCGGTCTCGTTCATGTCGTGTACTCCCCCTCCCCCCTCTTTTGTGGCAAAGTCTTCTATCGATGTGGTTTAGGCCTGGACTTGCGTGCAGGCATTAATGTTTCGGGTAATAACCCATTGCTAAACAGGACCATGCCGTTGGAGGCGCTTTGGCTCGGGGACTTTTTGATTTGTTTCTATTTCTATTTTACGAGATGCACCATAACTAACGACTCATTTATTTTTGAGTAATTTGGGGGCGTTAAAGTGTTTTATCTGTTTGAGTTGCGAATTCTTGAGAGTGAGATTTTCGCGGTTTGGGGGTTGACAGGAATTTGTGGCGGAGGCGTTTGCATTTTAGGGGCTTCTAGCGGTAGTGAGGGCGGAAAAGCTTGCCTTCGGCAGAATGGGTTCGCCTTTCGGCGAGGCGTTTTTTGACATGCCTGAAGGCATGTCCTTCCGTGGTGGTTGGATTTTACTGGGGCGGAACAAGGCCGTGCCAAGGGGTTGGTACAGGGTCTGTGAGTCTGGATTTTTCGACTTCGCGCAGAGGTATGTATTGTCAGTGGGTTGGAAGAAGGCGGTCGCGCGGGGCGCGATACCCCACCCTATCCAACGGTGAGGCTGTCGGAAAGGGTTGGGCACCCGGATTTGCGGTTTTCTGCATCTATCAGTGGACGAGCAACCTCATTCGCGAATCGAACGACGGGTAATCAACAAAAAAAATGAGCACGGCCCGGATTCAGCAGTTGATGGTTCATGACCCTTAGCCCTGTCTCGCGCCATATGTGGTGTATCTCCCTTCCGCACGTTCTAACGAAGTTTCTATTGAGGCCCTCCCTATGAAGAAGTCCAAACAGACCCCTGACGCAATGCCGAAGGACCACTTGACCGGCAATGGTGGTGAACTGCACCAGGTCGCCGGTGCCCTGCACCCGCCTATGACGAACCAGACGGGGACGATTGTCTCAGACGACGAGAACCAGCTCAAGGCAGGCGAACGTGGCCCGTCGTTGCTGGAAGATTTTTTCTACTTGGAGAAGACGCAGCATTTCGACCATGAACGAATTCCTGAGCGGGTGGTACATGCTCGTGGTTTTGGCGCGCATGGCTTCTTTGAGCTGACGGATTCACTGGCGGAGTTCTCCAAGGCAGACGTGCTGACGCAGGTAGGGGTAAAGACTCCGCTGTTTACTCGCTTCTCGACCGTGGCCGGCAATCTGGGTTCCAGCGATCTGGCGCGGGATGTGCGTGGGTTTGCAGTGAAGTTTTATACGTCGCAGGGTAACTGGGACCTGGTGGGCAATAACATCCCGGTCTTTTTTATCCAGGATGCGATTAAGTTTACGGACCTGATCCATGCGGCGAAGCAGGAGCCAGATCGTGGGTTTCCGCAGGCGCAGACGGCGCACGACACGTTCTGGGACTTCGTTTCGTTGACGCCCGAGAGCACGCATATGCTGATGTGGATTATGTCGGACCGGACCATTCCGCGATCATTGCGCATGATGGAGGGTTTTGGTGTGCATACCTTCCGGCTGGTGAATGCTGAGGGCACGTCGACGTTTGCGAAGTTCCACTGGCGGCCGAAGCTGGGTATGCAGTCCGTCGTGTGGGATGAGGCGTTGAAAATCAACGGTGCCGATCCTGACTTTCATCGCCGCGACCTCTGGAATTCGATTGACGAAGGCAAGCCAGCGGAGTGGGAGTTGGCGGTGCAGCTTTTTGACGATGCGTTTGCCGACTCGTTCGACTTCGATGTGCTGGATGCGACGAAGGTGATTCCGGAGGAGCTGATTCCGCTGCGCGTGATTGGGCGGATGGTGCTGGATACGAATGTGACGAACCACTTTGCGGAGACGGAGCAGGTTGCGTTTCGAGTGAGCAATGTTGTTCCGGGCATCGATTTCTCCAACGATCCGCTGCTGCAGGGACGGATCTTCTCGTATGTCGATACGCAGTTGACTCGACTGGGAAGCTCGAACTATCAGCAGATTCCGGTGAATGCGCCGAAGTGTCCGTTTGCGAATATGCAGCGGGATGGCCATATGCAGACGCTGCCGCAAAAGGGGCGCGTGGCCTACTCCCCGAGTTCGCTGGAGGCTGATACGCCCCGACAGGATCCAGCGAATGGCTTCAAGTCGTTTGCGGAGGCGATGCAGGGTGAGAAGGCGCGGGTGCGGTCGGAGTCGTTTGGCGACCACTTCTCGCAGGCTCATCAGTTCTTCTACTCGCAGACGGAGACGGAACAGAACCATATTGTGTCTGCCTTCATCTTTGAGCTGAGCAAGGTGGATACGAAGGCTATACGCGAGCGCATGTTAGGACAGCTTGCGAATGTGGATCCAGCGATTGCGACTCGCGTTGCGGCAGGGCTGGGAATGGGGGGTCCGATCAAGCCGGTTGCGACTGGGATTGCTGCACGAACGGATCTGAAACCTTCACCCGCGCTGAGCATGCTGGCCAAGGCAAAGGAGACGTTGGAAGGGCGGATGGTTGGTTGCCTGATCGCTGATGGTTCGGATGGCGAACTGGTGCTGGCGCTGGAGACGGCAGTGACCAAGCTGGGTGCGAACTTTAAGATTGTGGCACCGAAGGTTGGTGGCGCGGTTGCAGCTGACGGCAAGCTGATTGAAGCGGACTTCCAGTTGGCGGGCGGGTCGTCGATTCTGTTTGACACGGTGTTTGTCGCTCTCTCGGAGGATGGTGCGAAGCTGCTCTCGACGGAGGCGGCGGCGGTAGCCTGGGTGCATGATGCGTATGCACATTTGAAGGTGATCGGCGCTACTGCGGAGTCGAAGCCGTTGATGAAGGCGGCCGGCGTTGTGAGCGATGAAGGTGTGGTATCTGGCGGTGATGCTGATGCGTACCTCACCCGGGCTGCGAAGGGCCGGGTGTGGAAGCGGGAGCCGAAGGTACGCACGATCTACTAGGCGTGATGAGCGGATAGACAAAGGGTGAGAGCTTCGGCTCCCACCCTTTTTGTTGTGTTGAGCGGACGGGAATGGGAAGTTCGCGCTCGGCTAAACTAGAGATTGTTTCTTACGGAAGACCTGATGCCAGCGGAGATTGTTCTTCAACAGAGTCCGGATGCGACGGCACTGCTCGATATGCGCGAGCGTCTGGCGGGAGTGCGCTCGTTGCTGGCGGAGCGGGAGTCGGAGCTGGCGCAGGTGCGGGCGCAGTTGAAGACGTTTGAAGGACGGTATCTGCGGCAGGTGGGGGTGCTGTATGCAGAGCTGGATGAGCTGGAGGCGCGGATAGCCGAGCGGGAGGTGGCGCTGTACGACTCGGACGCGGCGCGACGGCGTGCGGAGGAGCTGCGGCAGCAGGCGCAGGAGACCCATGAGGCGGCGTTTGGTGCGGCGCATGAGGCTGCGGAGTTTGATCCGCCACCGAGTTTGAAGACCCTCTTCAGGGATGTGGCGAAGCGGATCCATCCGGACTTTGCGCGGGATGAGGCGGAGCAGAGGCACTTTACGCTGCTGATGGCGCGGGCCAATCAGGCTTATGGTCGCGGCGATACGGAGACGCTGCAGCGGATGCTGGATGACTCTCGTGAGATCCAGGCGGCTGGCTCGGAGGTTGCAGAGGAAGGTGCGGCAGCGGAGTTGCTGCGGATGACTCGGCAGATGAAACATGCGGAGCGGGATATTTCGGCTCTGGATGCGGAGCGGCGGACACTGCTGGCGGGAGATATTGGGCAACTGCATCTGGACGCTGAGGGTGCTGCTCGGGAGCATCGCGATTTATTGACGGAGCTGGGTACGAGTCTGCGGGAGCAGATTGCGGATGCACAGCGGCGGTTTGAATTGATTGACCGACAGATTGCTGCGCATGGACGGTAAGAGCTATGGACGATAAGTTCAAAGGCGGGTTGCAGCATTTGCCGAGCGGGAGTGCGCTTTCGGTGCGGTCGACGCGGTCCGGCATTATTGCGCGGGGGCGGCGGGATGCTGCGAATGCTGCTTCGAATCCGCACTATCGGCAGGCGGTCATTGATTACAACGCGGGTAGATTGAGCGAGGCAGCTTCGGGCTTCAAGTTGGCGGCGGAGCAGGGCCATGCGGAGGCCCAGTATCTGCTGAGCACGATGTATGACGCGGGTGAAGGTGTCGTGCAGGATAGCGCTGAGGCTATGGCGTGGGAGCGGAGAGCGGCGGAGCAGGGTCATGCGTATGCGCAGGCCAATGTGAGCTTTCGGTACTATGCGGCGGAGGATTTTGCAGAGGCGTTTGCGTGGTGTCAGCGGGCGGCGTACAGCCAGTTGGCGTGGGCGCAGTACAACCTGGGGCTGATGTATCGCAAGGGTGAGGGTGTGGCGCAGAGCGATGTTGAGGCAGCGCATTGGTATCGTCTGGCGGCTACGCAGCGGTTTGCCGAGGCGCAGCAGAAGTTGGCGGACCTGTACTACACGGGGCGCGGGGTTCCGCTGAGCTATCCGCAGGCGGCGGCGTGGTATCGCAAGGCGGCGGAGCTGGGGAATGCGGAGGCGCAGTTTCAACTGGGGCATCTGTACGGGATCGGGCAAGGGGTGGAGCATGACTATACGGAGTCGCGGCATTGGATTCGGCAGGCGGCACTGCAAGGGCATGAGCAGGCGGTGCTGGAGTTGAAGCGGCGGGAGTATCGGGACCCGTAGGGCGATGTCTCAGTTAGCCTTATGATATCGACCGGCTGCGACGCTCATCTGTCTATGATGGTCAGGTGCGGTGCCTGTGAGCTACCGGAAAGGTTTACATTGCGAATTCTCATTTCTCTGATTCTGCCGACTCTCTGTTTGGCGGGCGTGTTCTTTCTGGGACGATTTTTTATTAGAAGACCTGAGGTACCGACGCGGCTTGTCACTTTTGGAACGAATCCGCAATCGAAGTTTAGTTTGTTGTGTTTTCGAATTACGGGCTATGTGTTTTGTTCGGTGGCGATTGCGTTCGCTCTTCTCACTGCCGTCTATTTGGCGGTCCTGACTCTTCAAACTCGATGAATCGATTTATTCCATCCCCGGGACATGAGGCGGCAAAGTCAATCGTCACAGCGCTGCGGGAGGCTGGGTATGCGGCTTACTTTGCGGGTGGGTGTGTGCGGGATTTGTTGCTGGGGGTGGCGGCGAAGGACTTTGATGTTGCGACCAGTGCAACTCCGGGTGTGGTGATGGGGTTGTTTGCGAAGACGTTCAGCGTGGGGGCGCACTTTGGGGTGGTGCTGGTGGCGCTGGAGGTGGGCGAGGATAAGATTGTAACTGAGGTTGCTACATTTCGGCATGATGGTGTGTATAGCGATGGACGGCGGCCGGATGCGGTGCGATTTTCTACGGATGCGCGGGAGGATGTGGTGCGGCGGGACTTCACCATCAACGGCATGTTGCTGGACCCGGAGTTGTATGAGGCTTCTGAAGATGTTGGGGCAGCGGTGCTGGATTACGTTGGGGGGCGTGAGGACCTGGCGGCGGGAGTCGTGCGGGCGATTGGGGAGCCGGCGCGGCGGTTTGAGGAGGACAAGCTGCGGATGCTGCGGGCGGTTCGGTTTGCGGCTCGGCTAGGGTTTGCGGTGGAGGCGGAGACGGCGGCGGCGATTCGAGCGAAGGCTGCGGAGATTGGGCAGGTTAGCTGCGAGCGGATTCGTGAGGAGTTGACGCGGATTTTGACGGAGGGTGGTGCGGCACGGGGGTTTGAGCTGTTGTATGAGCTGGGGCTGCTGCAGGAGGTTTTGCCGGAGGTGGTGAAGCTGCGAGGCGTGGCGCAGCCGCCGGAGTTTCATCCGGAAGGGGATGTGTGGGTGCATACGATGTTGCTGCTGGCGCAGCTTCCGCTGGCGCCTGCTGCGACGACGGCTACGCTGGCGTGGGGGGCGCTGCTGCATGACATTGGGAAGCCGGCTACGTTTCAACGTGCTCCCGGCGACAGGATCCGTTTCAATGGACATGTGGAGGTGGGGGTTCGGATTGCGGAGGTGGTGCTGGGGCGGCTGCGGTTCTCGAATGAAGAGACGGCGCAGATCCTGGCGCTGGTGCGGAACCATATGAAGTTTGGGGACGTGCGGGGGATGCGGGAGTCGACGCTGAAGCGGTTTTTCCGGCTGCAGAATTTTCCGGAGCACCTGGCGTTGCACTGGCTGGATGCGAGCTCGTGCCATGCGGACCTGCGGCTGTATGAGTTTGCGAAGGAACGGTTTGAGGCGGAGCCTGCGGAGTCGGTGCGGCCGGCGTTGCTGGTGACGGGTAGAGATTTGATTGCTGCGGGGTATCGACCGGGGGTGGAGTTCAAGGCGATGCTGGAGGTGGCGGAGGATGCGCAGTTGGAGGGGGTGGTGGGGACGACGGAGGAGGCTTTGGCATTAGTGCAGGAGCGATTTGGGGATGCGGGGCTGATTTAGCTTTGGAGTTTGGAGCAGGACGCGGGGCAGGTTGTAGTAGCGCGGACTGATGGTGGTGTATCGACTCACCCCACGATAGGCGCGGCGGGGCTGCGCCGATCATGGGGCACCCGTGGGTAGTACACCCGTGGTGTGCATGTTGATTTGATGAAGGTGCGCGGGACGGTTGTTGCGGAACTACGACAGAACCAGAAATCCTCTGGTATGCTGCGGGCATCTGAGGACTTATGGCCGCTACGAAATCTCTCCTGAATACTCCGCTGGATACGACCCCGAACACTACACTGCAGGTCAACGGAAAGGCCGTGCCGGCGCGGGTGGGGGAGCTGCTGGTGGATGCGCTGAACCGCCACTCGAAGGCCACGGACACTAAGGAAGTTCCGCAGGTCTGTTACCTGCCGGCGATGGGGCCGATCCAGAGCTGCGATACGTGCATGGTGTCGGTGAATGGGAGCCTGGTGCGGGCGTGTGCGACGCAGGTTGCGGCGGGGATGCAGGTGGCGACCGAGGGTGAGGCGGTGGATGTGGCGCAGCGGGAGGCTTTTGACCGTATTCTGCAGAACCACATGCTGTACTGCACGGTGTGCGACAACAACAACCAGAACTGCACGATTCACAATACGACGGCTGATCTGGATGTAAAGCATCAGGCACGGCCCTACACTCCGAAGCCGTATGAGAAGGACATGTCGAATGCCTTCTACCGGTACGACCCGGACCAGTGCATTCTGTGTGGGCGCTGTGTGGAGGCGTGCCAGAACGTGCAGGTGAATGAGACCCTGACGATCAATTGGGAGAGCGAGCATCCGCGGGTGTTGTGGGACGGGGGCGAGAAGATTGAGGGTTCCAGCTGCGTGAGTTGCGGGCACTGCGTGACGGTGTGTCCGTGTAATGCGCTGATGGAGAAGTCCATGCTGGGCCATGCGGGCTACCTGACGAATACGCCGGAGAAGGTGCTGGACGACATGATCGAGGTTGTGAAGGGGATCGAGCCTCCGATAGGGTATGGGCCGATCCTGGCGCTGTCTGAGATTGAAGCGGAGATGCGCAACTCGCGGGTGAAGCGGACGAAGACGGTGTGCACCTACTGCGCGGTGGGTTGCAGCTTCGACGTGTGGACGCGGGACCGGCACATCCTGAAGATTGAGCCGGCGCATGGTCCGGCGAACGGGATTTCGACGTGCATCAAGGGCAAGTTTGCTTGGGGACACATCAATTCCGATGACCGTTTGACGATGCCGCTGCTGCGGGACGGCGAGGGCTTCCGGGAGGTGAGCTGGGAGGAGGCGCTGGACGTGATTGAGGCAAAGTTCAAGAGCATCCGCGCCGAGCATGGGCCGGATGCGCTGGCGTTTATCGCTTCTTCGAAGACGACCAATGAAGAGAGCTTCCTGATGCAGAAGCTGGCTCGGGCGGTGATCGGGACCAACAATATCGACAACTGTGCGCGCTACTGCCAGAATCCGGCGACCATGGGGCTGCAGCGGACGGTGGGGTATGGCGGCGATTCCGGTTCGATCGCGGATATTGAGAAGGCGGGGCTGGTGCTGATCGTCGGTGCGAACCCGGCGGAGAACCATCCGGTGCTGGCGACGCGGGTGAAGCGGTCGCACAAGTTCCGCGGACAGCGGCTGATTGTGGCCGATCTGCGCAAGCATGAGATGGCGGAGCGGGCGGATATCTTCTTCCGCCCCAATCCGGCTACTGATGCGGTTTGGATGGGCGCGGTGTCGAAGTACATCCTGGACCATGGGCTGGCGAACAGGAAGTTCGTGGACCAGTGGGTGAATCACTTCGAGGAGTTCAAGGCGAGTCTGGAGCCGTACACGCTGGAGTATGCGGAGCAGGTTACGGGGATTCCGGCGAGCACGATGATTACGGTGGCGAATGAGATTGCAGCGGCGGATGGCGTCTGCATCCTGTTTGCGATGGGCGTGACGCAGCACTGTGGCGGGTCGGATACGGCGACGGCGATTAGCAATCTGCTGCTGCTGACGGGGAACTACATGCGGCCGGGAGCGGGGGCATATCCGCTGCGCGGGCATAACAATGTGCAGGGTGCGAGCGACTTTGGGTCGATGCCGAACGTGTACTCGGGCTACCAGAAAGTGGATGACGAGGCGGTGCGGGCGAAGTTTGAGGCGGAGTGGAAGGTGACTCTACCGACGTCTATCGGCAAGGACAACCATCAGATGATCGATGCGATTCTGGCCGGGACGTTGAAGAGCCTGTACATCAAGGGTGAGGACACCATTACGTCGGACTCGAACGCGAACTATGTCGAACAGGCGCTGAGGCAGGTGGAGTTTCTGATTGTGCAGGACATCAACTTCTCCGAGACGGCTCGGTATGCGGATGTGGTGCTGCCGGCGTCGCCCTCGCTGGAGAAGGAAGGGACGTTCACCAGCACGGAACGGCGCATCCAGAGGATCTACCAGGTGATGGAGCCGCTGGGAGAGTCGAAGCCGGATTGGGAGATTCTGCAGTTGATTGCGAACCGCATGGGGGGGGGATGGCGGTACAGCCACCCGTCAGAGATTATGGCGGAGGTGGCGAAGCTGACACCACTGTTTGCGGGAGTGAGCTACGAGAAGCTGGAGGGCTATGGCAGCCAGCAGTGGCCGGTGCATGCCGATGGAACGGACAGTCCGCTGCTGTTTACGGAGGGCTTCCCTTTCCCGGATGGCAAGGCGAAGTTCTTTCCGGTGGCGTGGGTTCCTCCTTCGGAGGAGATGAATGCGATGTACGATCTGCACCTGAACAATGGGCGTCTGCTGGAGCACTTTGAGCAAGGCAGCATGACGTACCGGACGGCGGGCATCAAAGAGATGACGCCGAGCACATTTCTGGAGGTGTCCCCGGAGTTGGCGGCGGAGCGTGGCATTACAACGGGGCGCCATGTGCAGATCAAGTCGGCGTACGGGCAGGTGAAGGTGCAGGTGCTGGTGTCGGACCGGGTGCAGGGTAAGCAGTTGTACATGCCGCTGAACTCGATTGAAGAGCCGGTGAACAAATTGACCAGCAGCCATACGGACCGGGCGACACATACGCCTGCTTATAAGGAGACGGCGGTGAGTATGACGGTGCTGCCGGAGCAGGGGAAGAATCCGCTGCCGCGGGCGAACTTCCGGAATGGGACGCGAACGCCGCAGACCGGAGTTGAGGTGGAGCGGAAGTGGAAGCGCGCAGACTACCATGTGCCCGGTACGCAGGCGAAGGACAAGCTGGTGCAGATTACTTCGACTACGGTTTAGAGCTACGAGTTTTTTGAAGAGATGAGGAGTTGGCATGGCGAATCCAGTACGTTTTATTCCTGCACCGATTAATCCGAAGCTGGAGCTGCAGCGGCGGGTAGATGCTGCTCCGCAAGAACATGCCGAGGCGTTGCTGGTGGCTTGGGATGTGTTGCAGGCGGCGCATGACAAGGGTCTGCTGGATGCGCTGCACGGGATCATCGAGGCCAAGGACACGATCGCCGGGAAGCTGGCGGAGTATGCGAAGCTGCCGGAGGGGATCGCGGGGATTCGCAATCTGCTGACGGCGGCAAAGATTCTGACGGAGATCGATCCGGAGGTGCTGGAGCATCTTTCCAAGGCCGTCGCGGGTGCTTCGGTTGAGCAGAAGAAGGAGCAGACTCCGCCGAGTCTGTGGCAGATTGGCAAGCGGGCGATGAGTGAGGATGGGCGGCGAGGGCTTTCGTTTGCGACGCTGCTGTTGAGTGGGTTTGGGCGGGGGTTGAAGCGGTAGGCTGGCATGAGATTCGAAACCCCACCCACGCGATGAGACCGCGTGAATGGGGCACCCGGGAGTGAGGGTGGGGGGTGGTCTGCGGCTCATTCGTGGTCAAATGGTTTGGTGAGTTCCCCTTTTAGTTTCGATATCCGAGGCGTCGCCGTTGGGCGGGGCAAGCTGTTTTTGATCGCTGGGCCGTGTGTGATCGAGTCGGAGACGCATGCCCGGATGATGGCCGATGCCATCCAGCGGATTACCAGCGACCTGGGTGTGCCGTATATCTTCAAGGCGAGCTACGACAAGGCGAACCGAACGTCGATCAAGAGTTTTCGTGGGCCGGGACTGGTGGAAGGGTGCCGCATCCTGAAGGGGGTTGGCGAAAGTACCGGGCTGCCGGTGCTGACCGACGTGCATACCGCAGTGGACTGTCCGGTGGTGGCAGAGGCGGTGGATGTGCTGCAGATTCCGGCGTTTCTGTGCCGGCAGACGGACCTGCTGATTGCTGCGGCGGAGACGGGTCGAGCCATCAATGTGAAGAAGGGCCAGTTTGTCGCTCCGCTGGATATGAAACATGCGGTGGCGAAGATTGTCGACAGCGGCAACTCTCGGGTGTGTCTGACGGAGCGCGGGTCGAGCTTTGGGTACAACAACCTGGTGGTGGATATGCGCTCGTTACCGGTGATGCGTGGGTTTGCGCCGGTGGTGTTTGATGGAACGCATTCCGTCCAAACGCCGAGTGCTGGGAATGGAGTGAGTGGGGGGCAGCCGGAGTTTATTCCGGTACTGGCTCGTGCGGCAGTAGCGGCTGGGGTGGATGGGATTTTTCTGGAGGTGCATGACAATCCGGCGGAGGCTAAGTCGGATGGGGCGAATGCGCTGCGGCTGGATGCTTTGAAGGGTGTGTTGGAGCAGTTGCTGGCGGTGCATGCTGCGGTTATGGGCGCTTAGGCTTATCGATTCACAGCATTCACAGCAAAAAAACGGCCCCTCTCTCGAGGGGCCAATCTGCCTTGGTTCTCTCTGGTTAGGAGAGGGTTTTGCGGGTGTGCTCTAGGTCACTATCCCGGCAAACTTGCGGGCGGCGCGTGTACTCAGCGCCACCCTTAGGGGGGAGGGCTACTTATTGTGCTGCTGGTGCACTCACTCCGGTTGTCGCGGAGGAGGTTCCCGACATCGTGGACACGGTGTTGCTAGCCGTGGTGGTGCCCATCGTTGCCAAGCTGTTGTGGAGCAGCGTCACACGGACGCCGTTCACGATAAGTTTCTCGCCCTCAGCAGCCTTGGCGGTGTTTTTGCCAAGACCCGTGCGGTAGATGCGGTAGACGGGGACCTGGTGCTCGGTGACGAGGTAACGAACGACCGAGTCAGCCATCGCCTGCGAGGTCTGCACGCCGGAGCGGCTGTAGCCCTGCACTTCGATGATGTAACCCTTCTCGCCAGCGAGCTTGTCGGCTACTTCGTCGAGGTCGGATTTCGCAGTCTTGCTGAGAGCAGTACGGCCGGGAACGAACTTCACGTCGGTCGAGGTCACTGTTTGATATTGATCCAAATTAGCTACAGTGCCATTAAGGGTCGTGGTGCGATCACTGGCGTTGGTGGCAACCTGGTTGGCTGCACCGGCACGGGTAGCTGCATCCTGAGCATGCTGGTCGGCGAGTTGCGCGGCAGTCATGGCCTTGCCAATGCCGACGGTTGCGCGGGAGTCAACATCCTTGATGTCGTTGGAGTTCTTGGACTGCAGCTGATCCAGCTCGTTCATACGATCCTTGAGCGGAGCAGTCTGACGATTTACCCACTTCTTACGTGCGAAAGGGTTTACATGGCCCCAGAAACCTTCCTTGGACTGCATCTCGAGCGGCTTGCCGGTGGCGTAAGACGACTTGTCGTCGGGGTTCATCGCGCTAGAGTTGGTGGTGGCTGCTGCGGGATCCATCTGCGTGGGCTGGGACGCAGAATTGGACGACTGAGCGTGTGCGGAAAGAGTCAACGCACTGCTAAGAACGAATGCTGAGAGACCAAGCGTATTGAATTTTTTTACAGTCATTTTTATTTACTCCTTATTCCGGTTTGCTTGCAGTGTTTCTCGTGCTTCGTAACCTCGCACGCATGATTAGTTAGCAACTGGCGCGCCAAACTCTTGCCAATCTTGCAACACATTGTCTATGAATGGGTTACGGGGATTTCTCGAGAAATTTCAACAGCCTTTGAGCAGGGGCTTTTAAGAAGAATCTACCGGATGGCCGGTAAGAACTACCGATTCGCCCCAGGACTCCTTCAAGTGCAACTGGATTTTGGGATTGATTCTGTGGGGGATACGGGGATACGACGAGAAGGAGGTCCCTTCGGCTTCGCTCAGGGCAGGCTCTTTGATTGCGGCACTCACGATCGTGCTGTGAGTGCCTTCGCTCAGGATGACAATATAGGTGGGTCAACTTATAGGTGGGTCGACTTATAGGTGGGTCGACGGGGCCAGGCGGGTCGTTATTTGGCTTTCGTACGGATAACGTGGATCTCCGGCATCTGGTAGTTCCAGTTGCTGGGAATGGTCTCGAAGATGAGGCGGAACTCGCGATCGTCGCCGGGCTTAAGCGGCGAGGCGCTGACGGGCTGGGTATCGATATAGGGCTCGTGGGTGCGGATGAGGGCGAGGGGAATGGTCTCGACCTGCGGAGGCATCTGCTCCTCGTTGCGGAAGAGGACCTGGACGGTGATGCTGGAGATGGTCTGGGCGCCGGTGTTCTGGACGTGGCCGTCGATGTAGGTGTACTTGCCGCCGGAGATGTTCTCCGACTCGCTCATCTTTTGCTGGGAGAGAGGCAGGGTGGCGGCGTAGGGTGCAAGCGGCAGGATGGTGTTGCCGGGGCCGGTCGATTTGCCACGCCCCGCGAAGAGCAGCGCGCCGAGGGCGAGGAACACGACGAGGCCTGCTACTCCCCAGGCGGCGTAGGGGGTGTTGCCGACCTCCGGCTTTTTCGGGGCGAAGAGGCTGGAGGAGTCTTGATCGTTGGGGGCCAGGGTGGATTGCAGCTCGCTCATAAGCGGAGATTTTATACCTTTGTGCATCGCCTTCGGGGTGAGGCGAGTCTGATGAAGAGAACCCGGCCAGGAACAGCGTGAAATGTTTGCCTTATTTTCACGCACTGGCAGAACTTATTGCTGCATGATTCCGTTAACGAAGACAGCAGCCACGATTCGATGGCCGCGTTCTGTTCACAACCACTGCATTGCCTTAGGAGGTCGCATGATGAAACCGATATTCAAGATGGACGATGCGCCTGCCGGGGCTGGTTTTGTTGCCGTGGAGGCGTGTGAGTCTCCAGCGGATGTGGTGTATCGGGTTGCCACGATCTCGGCAGTGATATTTCTGCTGGCTACGATGTTGTAGGTTCTCGTTGTAGAGCTTGCAGAAGGATAAAAGAGCATACCTCAGGGGCTAAAGCCCGTCTCGGTGGCGGGTTGAAATGTCCGGGCTGAAGCCCGGACCTATCCCAGATAGCAAAAACCAAACCCTAAATGCAGTGGAGTTACGCCAGCTTAATTCAGGCTTAGGTGAAGCTGGCGCGTTTTACCTTCTGGCGGAAGTCTTCGCCCTGCATCTCGACTACGACACACATCTCCTGGAGGCGGGAGCGCATGCGTTCGCCGATGCGGTCGCCGAGGGTCTCTTCGCGCATGGAGCGGGTGGCGTTGGTGCCGCCGGTAAGCATCTCGAGCGGGGCGAGGTTCGCGTAATTGGTGGTGATGATGGTGGTGCGGCGATCGTTGTAGCGGGTGTTGAGAATGTGGGCGACGGTATCCCAGACCCAGTCGGTGGGCTTGGAGGCCCCGAGCTCGTCGAGGACGAGGACTTCAGCGTTGAAGACCGGGGCGAGGATCTCGAGCTCGGTGGCGGAGACCTGGCGGTTGTAGCTGTTCTGGACCTGCTTGAGCAGGTCGCGGTAGTCGTAGAAGAGGCCGGTGGCACCGCGCTCGGCGACGAGGGCCTGGAGGATGCCGACGGCGAGGTGGGTTTTGCCCACGCCGATGGAGCCGGTGAGCAGGAGGCCGGTGCCGGCGGTCTCGAGCGGGTAGCTTTCGACGAACTTGCGAGCGCGGAGATGGGCGGCACTGAGGCTGCGATGCGAGGAGGGAAAGTGGGTGTCGTAGTTATCGAGCGAACAGTGCTCGTAGCGGGGAGGTATGTGAGCCTGCTCGACCCGGGCGGCGGCGCGACGCTGGATGCGGCAGTCGCAGGGCTGGGCGAACTGGCGGCCGTCTTTCTGGACGATGCGCATGCCGGAGCCTCCGCAGAGGGTGCAAAGGTCGGTCGCGGAGTCGATGGCTAGGGTTGGCACAGGAATCAGTATCGCAGGAGACGGGGTGGAGGGTGGGTGGCTGGGGCGGATGAATCGAACTGAGGGGTGTGGGAATCCAATTGCAGCGTGTGGAAATACACGATAAACTCGTAGAAGTGTCTGAGCGCCCTGGATACGGGGTGCAGCAGGTGACGCGATAAGTAGTTCGATGTGACGTGAGTTTGACCGTTGCAAGCGATCCGCGAACCGGCTGGTTAGCAATAACGCAGGCAACACATATCAGCTACCGGCTTTCATGGTCGGAGCGAAAAGGAAAATTAAGATGCCTAAGGCAGGAATTCACCCGAAGTACGACATGATTACCGTGAAGTGCGCTTGTGGCTCGAACTTTGAGACCCACTCGACGCATAAAGGCGACATTAACCTCGAAATCTGCTCCGCTTGCCACCCGTTCTTTACAGGCAAGCAGAAGCTGATCGATACCGCAGGACGCGTGGAGCGCTTCCGCCGCAAGTTCGCCAAGTCGGACGCCGGCAAGGCAGAGACGGCTTCCGCGCAGTAAGTGGAATGAAGGAAACTCGAGAGGCCTCCGCTGGCGCGGGGGCCTTTTGTTTGGATAGGGCAACGAGCTGGATTGGGCCGGCGATTTAGGATTTAGAGAGCTATGAAGAAGCGCTACACACTCGAACAGAAGCGTTGGGATGATCCGGCGGAGCATGCCATGCCGGAGCACGCGCGGGTGGGGGCGGAGTTCTCAATTGGGAACGTAAGGATCGCTCCGGCGACGGTGCTGGCGCCGATGGCAGGTGTGACGGATACGGTCTTCCGGCGATTCATCAAGAATGCGAGCCAGTTTTCTACGGCGGGTGCAGGTACTTCGGGCACGGAGTCAGGTGTAGAGCAGGCTACTTCGAATCAGCAGTCTGGCTGCGGGCTGATTATGACGGAGTTTACGTCTGCTGATGGGCTTTCGCGGATGCGCGAGACGAAGCGGAAGCGCTATCTGACCTACTACGACGACGAGCATCCGATCTCGGCACAGTTGTTTGGGTCGAATCCGGAGACGCTGGCTGACTCGGCGCGGATTGTGCAGGATGCTGGGTTCGATGTGGTGGACCTGAACCTGGGGTGTCCGGCGAAGCGGGTGGTGGCTTGCAACGGTGGCTCGGGATTGCTGCGCGATCTGCCGCTGATTGAGACGATCTTCAAGGCTGTGCGCGGGGCGGTTTCGATTCCGTTTACGGTGAAGTTTCGGATGGGCTGGAACGATAAGAACATCGTCTGCGTGGAGCTCGCCAAGATGGCGGAGGATTGCGGATTGAACGCAGTCGCGTTGCACGCACGGACGCGTGAGGACGGTTATACCGGGCAGGCTCGCTGGGAGTACATTGCCGCGGTGAAGGATGCGGTCAGCATTCCGGTGATTGGGAATGGAGATATCCGGACGCCGGAGGATGCGGCGGCGATGGTCGAAGCGACGCACTGCGATGCAGTGATGATCGGGCGCACGGCTCCGAGTAATCCGTGGATCTTCCGGCAGATTGCGCAGTACACGTCTTCAAAAGAAACCACAGGCGTTGGAGTATATGAGCATCCGACGGACCTGGACCGCTACCGAATGATCAAGACGTACTTCGAAATGATGGTGGATGAGATCGCTTTAGAAGAAGCGGCGGAGGCGGCGCGGGCAGCGGCGATCACGGCGGCCGGGCAGTTGGCGCGAGAAGCACGGAACCGGGATTGCGTAGGAAAGATGAAGCAGTTTGCGAGTTGGTTTACGCACGGCGTTCCGGGGGGCGGCGGTCTGCGGAAACAGATTTTCGAGGCGAAGAAGGGCGAGGCTGTACTGGATGCGATTGAGGTGTTCTTTGCGGCACGTGCGAACCAGGAGCCGTCTGAATCGATGGTGACTGTAGATCCTGAGTTGGAAGCCGCACCCGTTGCCTGGGGCTGAGCGACCGATGAACTACTGAGTGGTCAGGGTGATGCCCCAGGGGGTGGTTCCGGCGGGGGCGGGTGAGCCGGAAAGTCTGGTGAGGGCTCCGGTAGAGCCAATCGTGAACTCATTGACTACGTTGTACACGCCGCTGGGGCAGTTGCTGCAGGCCTGAGGGACGTAGACGAAGCTGCTGGATGGATCGATGGCGATCTGTTGGCCGTAGACGCCTGAATAAATAGTGGAGAGCGGCGTCAGTGTGCCGTTGGTGATTTGGTAGGTGACGAGATAGTTGTTGGCTTCAATGGTGTAGGCGAACTGTCCGTTGGGTGCGAGCGCTATGGTGTATGCGCCACTCTGTTTTGCCATGGGAGAGGTCTTGGTTTGAGTGAGGAGACCTGTAGCGGGAGCGATGCTGTAGGTGAGGATGGAACTTGTATTGGATCCTACGGCGTAGATATAGGTTGCAGTCGAATCTATCGCGATAGCGGTGCCCTGCTTCGG
>JANYER010000238.1 GCA_025359825.1 Granulicella sp. | reverse complement strand
CATCCAGCAACAGCAAGCCGCCTCCGACTCCATGCTCGACGGACTCAAAGAGATGAGCGCCCGCATCCATACACTCGCCACCGAAAAACCCATGCCCCTGCGCGGCGCACCCTTCTCCCTCAAGATCGTCGAGTCCTGGGTAGCAGCCGCCATCTAGCCATCGAACATACCCACTAAAAATAGTTGAGCCAAGGAGCCCCATGAACCCCTCATTGAAAGCCCTGGAAAACCAATACGTCCTCCTCACCAACA
Organism: Granulicella sp.; assembly: GCA_025359825.1. GTDB lineage: Bacteria > Acidobacteriota > Terriglobia > Terriglobales > Acidobacteriaceae > Edaphobacter. The sequence continues at coordinate 2,272 of JANYER010000238.1, read as the reverse complement.
ACCTGCCGAATCTCATCGCCGCCTGCAAAGGCGACAAAACCCTCAAAGACACCTTAATGAGCAGCTACGTCACCAGCCGCCGCAACTACTGGGACGGAATTAATGCCATCTTCCACGACGACGATCCCGCCGTCCACGCCCTCGTCACCCAGATGACCGCTGACCAAATCTCCCTCGACGCCACTATCCAAAACATGGGCAAGATCGCCAAAGTCCTCGCCGCCATCACCAAGGCCGTAGACGTAGGCTCGCAACTCCTCGCCAAAGCCTCCGCAGCTTTATAGCCGAGCGCGCTGACTTCGCTAAACTACCTTCAGGTGGAGAACACTCAAACTCACATGAAGATAGAACGCTTTGAAGTCCCCGGCCTGGCCCAGTACGCTTACATCCTCTCCTGCGGCACTCACGCCGTAGTCATCGACCCCATTCGCGACATTGACGCCTACCTCCAGTACGCCACCCTCCACGGCCTCACCATCAGCCACATCCTCGAGACCCACATCCACGCCGACTTCGCCTCCGGAGCCACCGCGCTCGCCCAGGCCACTGGAGCACAGCTCTGGCTCAGTGCCTACGCCGACGGCGAAGACTATCAATATCAATTCCCCCACCATCCCTTCCAGCACGACGAAGTTCTCGCAGTCGGCAACCTCCGCATCCAGGCCCTCCACACCCCCGGCCACACCCCCGAGCACCTCTCCTTCCTGCTCTTCGATACCGCCCGCAGCGCCACTGTTCCCGCCGCCCTCTTCTCCGGAGACTTCCTCTTCGTCGGCTCCTTCGGACGTCCCGACCTGCTCGGCGAAGCAGCCAAACAAAAGCTCGCCGCGCAGCTCTATCAAAGCGCCCACCAAACCATCGCCGCCCTTCCCGACTCGCTCGAGGTCTACCCCTGCCACGGTGCGGGCTCGCTCTGCGGCTCCGGCATGGGCGAGCACCCCCAAACCACCCTCGGGTACGAGCGCGCCGTCAGCCCACTCTTCGCCCTTCCGCAGGCCAGCTTCATCCCCCAGATTCTCGCTACCGTACCACCCTTCCCGCCCTACTACCGCCGCATGAAGCAGCTCAACTCACAAGGCCCCGCCCTCCTCACCGCACTTCCCGGCACTAAGCCCTTCACTCCCGCAGAGGTCGCCGCCCTCCAGTCTTCCACCCCCGTCACACTCCTCGACCTCCGCCGCCCCGAAGCCTTCGGCGGCGCTCACATCCCCGGCTCCATCAACATCGGTGCCGGCCAGAACCTCTCCCTCTGGGCCGGATGGATGCTCGACCCCGAAACCCCCATCCTCCTCATCGGCGATTCAGCCGACCTCGACTCCGCACGTCGCGCCCTCATCTGCGTCGGCCTCGACAACATCCTCGGCTACCTCGATGGAGGCATCGCCGCCTGGATTGTGGCACAGATCGACTCCGGCAGCCCCCTCGCCCACATCCCGCAGCGCTCCCCCCAGCAAGCCCAGGCTGAGCTCATCGCCAGCCCCGCAACAATCCTCGACGTCCGCAGCGACTCCGAGTGGCACTCCGGCCACATCCCCAACGCCACCCACATCATGCTCGGCGATCTCCCCACCCGCATCTCCGAACTCGATCCCACCCGGCTAACCTACCTAGTCTGCGGCACCGGCTACCGCTCCAGCATCGCCACCAGAATCCTCGCAGCGCACGGGTTCCAGTCCCTCATCAACATTGACGGCGGCATGGCCGCATGGAACCGCCAGAAGCTCCCCCTCCAACACACGCCTTAAAAAGTCATCGCAATACAAATGAAAAGGGCAGGCCGGAGATCTCCAGCCTGCCATTTCATCACTACTCCGAACCTTACAAATTACTGACGCGCGCCACCAGCAGCAACCAGCGTCTGCCCGGTTATCCAGCCCGAATCATCCGAAGCCAGGAACACTGCAGCCGTCGCAATGTCCTTAGGCTGTCCAATGCGCCCTAGCGGAGTCGTCGCACCAACATGCTTGCCGAAGTCGCCCTGCGCAAAGCCCGCAGTCGTCGTACCCTCAGTCTCAACCAAGCCAGGGTTCAGCGAGTTTACGCGAATCCCCTTCGGTCCAAGCTCGCCAGCCAGCGAAACCGTGATCGCATCCACAGCCGCCTTCGTCGAGCTATACACCGCAGCCGTAGGCAAAGGCATCGGCCCAACCAGCGAGCTGATGTTGATGATCGAGCCACCTTCTGCACCGATCAACTTTACGGCAGCCTGCGTCGTCAGCAGCAGTCCAAGCACGTTCAAGTCGTACTGCTTGTGGAAGTGCTCCGCAGTAAT
>JANYER010000225.1 GCA_025359825.1 Granulicella sp. | reverse complement strand
CTTCAACCTTCCCCGAAGCCGAAGTAGTAGCCGAAGAGAGCTTGAGGTTCGTGTACTCAAAACGCGTATAGCTCAATCCATGCCCAAATGGATACAGCGGAACGCCCTTGAAGTACAGATACGTATAACCCTTGCTGACGTCATACTCATTCTGCGGCGGAACCCCCTCCAGATTGGAATAAACCGTATAGGGCAGATGGCCTCCAGGATTATCAAGCCCAAAGATAGCCCGTGCAATCGCAGTACCGCCCGCCTCACCTGGGTACCAGCCATCCAGAATCGCAGGCAATCGGTCATGCGCCCACGGCACTGCAATCGGACCAGCATTCATCAGCACCAGCAGCGTCTTCGGGTTTGCGGCAAACACCGCTTCCATCAACTGCTGCTGCGCCCCCGGCAGGTTCAGATCACGCCTGTCGCGCCCCTCCGCCTCCACCTGTAGGTTCGTCCCCAGGAACAGAATCGCAACATCTGATTTGCGGGCGAGTTCGACAGCTCGCGCCATAGCAGCAGGGTCAGCCGAATCAATAAATCCTACGCCCTTCTCATACTCCACCTTCACCTTTGTACCCAACAGCTCACGAAGTCCAGCCAGAGCACCGACCTTGCGTGCAGGCTTCCCATAGTAGTTGCCCGTCTCGTAGTCCGCATCGCCCGCCGGCCCAATCACTGCGACGGAGTGAATTGTCTCTGGGTTCAGCGGCAGAAAATTATTGCGATTGCTCAACAACGTAATCGACTCCTGCGCCGTACGCAGCGCAAGCTCCAGATGCTCCGGCGAACGAATTACGCTGGCCGTAAGCTTGCTGTAAGGATTTGACGCCGGCGGATCAAACGCTCCCAGCCGAAAGCCAACGCGCAATACGCGTGTCAGCGCACGGTCCACATCCTGTATCGTCAGCAGGCCGCGCTTCACGGCCAGCGGAATATTCGTCTGGAACTCATCGTCATCAGAATCGTTCCCAGCTTTGATTGCTAACGCAGTCGACACAACCGGATCTTCAGAGACACGCTGTCCGGGTTCGGAATTATTGTTCCGGCTTCCGGTCAACAAAGCCACCGCACCCAGGTCGTCCGTAACAAACCCATCGAATCCCCACTGTGTACGCAGAATATCCGTCAGCAGGTAATGATTGATCGCATCCGGCATTCCATTGATCGCGTTATACGACGACATCACCGACTGCGCGTGAGCCTCCATAATCGCGGCCTTCCAATGCGGCAGCCAGTAGTCCATCAAGCTGCGCTCATCCACCTCCGCTGAGAGATGTTGGCGCCCCGACTCCACATTATTCACTGCGAAGTGCTTCACCGTAGCCGCCACCTTGAGGTGATTGATGTCATCGCCCTGCAACCCTCTTACATAAGCAACACCCATCCGCGAAGTCAGGTAAGGATCTTCACTGAACACCTCTTGGATTCGTCCCCACCGAGGATCGCGACTGATGTTGATAACCGGCGAACGAAACACCAGCCCGTGCTTGGAACGTGGCCCGTCGGCCTGGATGTTGTACAGCGCCCGCGCCTCGTCTGACATCGCGCTCGTAATCGTGTGGACCAGCTCGGGGTCCCATGTAGCACCCATAGCAATGGCGGCTGGAAAGAGTGTCGTCGGCTGCTTCGACCAAACCCCATGCAATGTCTGATTCCATCCACCCCACATCGGGACCTGCAACCGCGGAATACCAGTATTCAAATGGTTGAGCTGCGCCGCTTTTTCCTCTAACGTCATACGCCCGATCAGATCGGTAATGCGTTGCTCCACCGGCTTCGAAGGATCAAGATACGGCGCTACCTGCGCAGCGACGTTATTCGTAAAGAAAGCAGAGGAACAGACGACAAGCGCCAGTATTGGTAAGGGGTTCTTCATCATCCAGCCTTCTTTCTCGAATCCATGCCTTTGACGCCGCTTACGCTACTTCTTCTCGGAGTTGGTGTCCCGCAACTGCTCCACCACTGAAGACATATCCTGTTCAGCAAAGCCCAGCGCCGCCGCCGACTCAAACAGCTTGCGCGCATTGGCTGCAGTCGTCAGATCAACCCCGCTCTCAGCAGCAGCAACCTGCGCATACTGCAGGTCCTTCGACATCAGCTTCAATACAAAATTGACGGAATAATCGCGACTGGTCATGCGTGCCGAAATAGCCCCCAGCAATGGACTGCCCGGTGCGCCGTTCTTCAAAATCGTCAGTGCCTTCTCTCGGTCAAGCCCGCTGCGCTCCAACCACACCAGCCCCTCAGCGAGCGAAGCCACCTGCACGCCACAAAGAAAATTATTGATGAGCTTCAGCTTCGCGCCGCTACCAACCGGCCCCAGATGAACAATCTCTTTGCTCATCGTCTTAAGTACCGGCGTTGCAGTCTCTAGCGCAGCTTCGGAGCCGCCCACCAGAAATGTAAGCTGCCCGCCCTGAGCCTGCGTCTTGCTGCCCGTTACCGGAGCGTCCAGCAGCTCAAGCCCACGCGCCGCCGCAGCAGCAGCCAACTCCGCAATCCAGGCTGGGCTCAGCGTACTGCACTCCACCAATACCGCACCAGGCTCCGCGGCAGCCAACGCTCCATCCGCCCCGAGCCAAGCCTCACGCGAGGCAGCATCGTCAGCCAGCATGGAAAGGATGACCGTAGCCCCTTTTGCAGCGCTGGCCGGATCAGCAGCAGCCGTCGCACCCTGCTCCACCAGTGCCTCCGCCTTTTGCATGGTGCGGTTATAGACGCGCAGCGGAAAGCCTGCCTTCAAAAGGTTTGCGGCCATACCACTCCCCATAGTGCCTAGTCCTAGTAGTGCAACAGTCGGTTGACTCACGCGATCTCCATAAAATTCGAGTTAGGCCAGCGAACGAACACTGACCGGTGTGTCTATCTTTGCAGCTTCGCGGATGACGTTGCGCAATGGTCGACCGAAGCCCTCAAAGTGGACCTCGGACCAGTCCCCATCCTGCAGCACAATCCCGTCTCCAAACGAGAGTGCCGCAGCGCCGAAGTAGTGGACATGCACACTCTCCGGCTGCCGATGCACATCAAACTTGAAGTGGTGATGCTCCAGGTTTGCCAGGTTGTGACACATGTTCTCTTCGCCCGTCGCAATCTTCCGTTCCCAGATCGTAGCGCCGGCCCGCTCGATGCGGACCTCCCCCGGTACGTCGCTAAAGTCCGCACCAATCACCAACTCCGGCCCCAGACTGCACATACGCAGCTTTGATCCCGCCAGATTCAGATAGTTTCGCCGCTCAAACTTGTGATCGGAAAACTCATTCCCTATCGCCATGCCAATCCGATACGGCGCACCATCATCACTAATCAGATAGACACCCGCGACCTCGGCCTCTTCACCACCATCCTCTGCGTGGCCAGGGATCTCCAGCGCTTCAAATGGTGCCCGCACAATTGATCCATCTCCCTTATAGAACCATTCCGGGGCAATCCCAATGGACCCATCTGCAGGCCGTCCCTGCTCCACTCCCCACTGGAACATCTGCATACTATCTGTAACAACAGTAGCGCCTGCGGCCTTAGGTTTCTCCGCAAGGTGCATCACCTGCCGTTCCTTCGCACTGCCAAGATGCGTCAGCCCAGTTCCAGCCACCTGTAGCTTCGACGGACTACCCGGCACATCAATCGGCGTCATCAGCCACCACGCTGCCCGACCCTCATATACATCGTCGTAGCTCAACGTCTCACCAGTCGCCAGAGCCAGCACCGCCGTCTCCATCGACTTCGCCTCACGAACACACTGCTGCGCAAGTTCATAGACCGAAGTCACACCCGCAAGACAACGCAAATGCGGCTCGACCACCAACGCGACGCAGCGTACATTTGCATCACTCACCTTCACTAACTGGACTACACGAACCATCTCAGTCCTCCCTATTCGATGATGGTGAATCGCTTTAGCGATTCCTCGTTAACGGTAAGGCCAAGGCCCGGTGTGTTGTCATCCAGATTGATATACCCGTTCGTCGGCACTGGCTCGCCGTCAAAGATGTACCAGAACAATTCGTTCCCCACCTCAACATCTACCTTCGGGAAGAACTCCGCAATCGGCGAGTTCAAATTCGCCATCACCACGTGGTAGTTATGCATCTGGCCAGCATGAGGAACCACCGGAATCTGGAACGATTCCGCCAGCGCCGAGATCTTACGGGCTTGGCTAATACCACCCACTCGGTTCGTATCGAACTGGATGTAGTCCAGCGCATTCGCCTCCAGCAACTCGCGGAAACCGAAGATCGTGAATTCATGCTCACCGCCGGCGATCGGCACGCGCCCATAGCTCTTCAACTCTTTATAGCCACGTGTATCGTCAGGAATGACAGGCTCTTCCAGCCATCGCAGATGGAACTCTTCCAGCAGCGGCAACATCCGCTTGGCATAGTCCAGTGTCCAGCCCATGTACGCATCGGCCATTAGATCGATGTCGTATCCAATCACCTCGCGAACGGCACGCACCAGCGCAATATTTTTCTGCATACCCGAAGCGCCATCGATGGGTCCCCATCCAAAGCGCAGCTTCATCGCCTGGTAGCCTTCATCCTTATACTTCTGCGCTTCGACACGCAGCTCATCCAGCGGCATTGAGTAGAGTCGGCTCGCATACACCGGAATTTTGTCCTTCGTGCGTCCGCCAAGTAGGCGGAACACGGGCTGCTTGGCATCCTTACCCAGAATGTCCCACAGCGCAATGTCCACCGCAGAGATGGCAGTCATTGCCACACCTTTGCGTCCAAAGGCCATAGTCCGCCGATACATCTGCTGCCACAGATACTCCGTATCCCATGGGTCGGCACCGATCAACAGCGGCTTCAGATACGTATCGATCAGTGACTTCGTTACCACTGGCGACAGCGCAGCATTGCCAAGCCCGACCAGCCCGGTGTCCGTAAAGATCTCTACCAGCACCCAGCCATGGAACGCAAAGTTGCCCATGGACGCCTCACGAAATGTGACCAAATCCATCGGGTTCGTGCAAAAGTGCGGAGGAAGAGGAACGGTCTTGCCTTCCCATTGGACGACTCGCGTACGAACTTCAGTGATCTTCATAGTTGGCTCCCTAGTTGTTGTAGGTCTGGAGTCTTCAGTGGTTGCACCCTGCCCCCCAGGAGCAGGATGGCTAGGAACCCAATAATGTGAAAAGTCCCAACGATAAGGAAAAGTGTGCCGTACGTCACGCCGTGGCCCAGCATGTAGCCAACGATTGCGCCAAAGATCGCGCCACCGATAGCCCCACCAAAGCCAACCAGCCCGGACACCGATCCCACCGCAGAGAGTGGAAAGATATCTGCCGGCAAAGTCATAATCAAACCCGACCACGACTGCTGACAGAAGAACGCAATACTAAACAGCACCAGCGCCCACCCAACTGGTACATGCGGCACCAGCATTACGACTGGCATGAGCGCTGCACTGATACCCAAAACAAACTTCCTAGAGAAATCCAGCGACTGGCCCTTCATCAGCAGCCGGCTCGACAACCAGCCACCCAGAAAGCTTCCAACTCCCGACGCAGCATACGGAATCCACGCGTAGTAGCTCACATGCTTCACGTCGAATCCGCGAATGTCATACAGATATTTCGGCAACCAGAAGAGGTAGAAATACCACGCCGAATCACTCATGAATTTCGCAAACACCAGCACCTGGACACGCCGCATTCCGATGATGTCCACAAACGATAGCTGCTGCGCCAGCGCCCTCGCATCCAATGTTGCGATGGACACATTCGCCGTCGACTTATAACTCGCCGACCACCAAGCTACCCACGCCAGCCCAATGGCGCCAGCTCCAAAGAAGACCATGCGCCATCCACTGGTCAGCAACACCAATCCAATCAGCGGCGGAGCCAATACCGACCCAATGGCCGTTCCAGCATTGATAATTCCCATCGCAGTCGAGCGCTGATGCAGCGGCACCCACTCAGCTACTACCCGCGTTGCCGCCGGAAATGCACCGCCCTCCCCCATACCCAGCAGGAATCGCGACGCTAGCAGAAAGCCGAAGCTCGCTGCCAACCCATGCAACGCGCACGCAATCGACCACCACACCATGATGAGGATGAATCCCCGCCGCGTCCCCAGCGTATCCAGCAGCCGACCTCCCACTGCGTATAGCAGAGCATACGCAATCAGGAAGGCCGACTGGAGCAACGAGAACTGCTGATTGCTCAGCGGAATCGAATGCTGGATCGAAGAAATAGCAACAGGCAGCGTCTGGCGATCGAAGTAGCTAATGGCAATCGCTGCCGTTACCAGCACGACGTATCGCCACGGCACTTCCGTCGCAATTCCCCGCAGCGAATTGTCGACACTCTTTACTTGGGTGGCCACAGGTCTACCGTTTCAGCGCCGCTGCTATCGTTTCAAAGCCGCTACTACCATTTCAACCGGACCAGCGAAGTACCCTGGCGTGGTAGCTCGGTGGTAATCGATACCTTGCCACCCTCCGAATCCAGCCACTCCGGCGATTGCAGCAGCTCCAGCCCGCCCGCCGCCATCAGCTGAGCATACTGCTCTGCCGATGGACTCTGCGGAGAACCCATACCCTTCCACACCGTGTAAGCATTGCTATGGTTCGCATCGATACGGTAATGCTCGATCAACACCCGACGCACGTTCGCAGGGACACCCACGACCGTTAGATTTACCGTCGCACCGGTCGCCGGCAGGTCGTCATCATGGTAGTTCCACAACATCACCGCCGCCTCATGCTCGGCGCGCGTCGCAAAGGCATCGATGTCCGGCGACTGACGAACACCCTCCTTTACCATCTGTTCCAACGGAATCTGTGCACTGCTGGTAGTCGCCACGCGGTTCCCGGACATTAGCCCCGCCATGCGGAACACGTTCAGAACTGGCTTGTCGATACCGTTGGTAGCCAACGAACGAAAGCCCTCAAAGTAGTCCTTGTCTTCAAACTCAAACGACCACGAGAGCATCGAGATAAGGTTCACCTTGTACTTGTCCTGTAGATCGAAGAGCGCCTTGATCGCCGCTGCCGTATAGGTGGGGTACAGCGGGCCATTGCGATAGTTATTCGACGGATTAACCTTCGACGAGCAGGCAGCGCAGCCTTCAGGGTCGGCTTCGCTCAAGATAATCGGTGTATGAATGTACTTCGGATACTTCGCAACAATTTTGAAACCTTCTTCCGCAGCGGCCAGCTCGTTCGAGAGACCCATGCGAACATGCCCATTGATGACTTCTGGACGACCCTTTGGATGGAACGAAATAAAGTCCAGCGGAATCGGCTTGCCATTCGCCAGGCTCTTATCGTTCGAAGTATGTTTCAAGAAATTATCCAGAAACGCTGAAGCCTTGGGCGATGCGGGTCCCGTGCTCGCTGGTCCGCCAACGATGGCATTCGGCAATACCTGCTTTACTGCAGCGACCGCGTAATCATATAGCTTGTAATACTCTTCCGGAGTTCCATGCCAGTAATCAATATCCGGCTCGTTCCAAACCTCCCAGTACCAGGTGCTGGTCTCTTCCTTGCCGTAACGTTGCACCAGGTGCTCCGTATACTTTCGTACTAGCTCGCCCCACATCGCATAATCTTTCGGCGGACTCTGCGAAGAGCCAGAGGTCGTACGAGCCGGGTAGTGCACCTGGTAGGCCTCCTTACCGGTAGCCAGGTCCTTGGGCATAAAGCCAAACTCCACCATAGGCCGTACCTTCGCCGCCTTGAACTCGTCGAAGATCGGGTCGGTAATCGTGAAGTCATACACCGGCTTGCCATTCGTATCCAGCGTAAAGACGTTCGTGGAGCTCCACTTCAACTCCGGCACGCCATTGCCCGAAGTAAATAGATGATGCGCACGAATGTACACAGGTATCGGGCTCAAGTCATGCAACTGTGTGAGCAGCTGCTTGCCATACTTCATCGTCGTGTAGTTCGACTCGTCGTAACCGAACCAGCTATAGATCGGCTTATAGGCCCCTTGGGACTTGTTGAGATCGACCTGAATTGATACAGGCTGCGAGCTTTGTGCCACAGCCTGCATGGCAATGGCACAAAGAAAGGTGATGGCAAGTTTACGCATAGCTCTAAGTCCCTCGGTCTCTGACAGTCTGTTGCTGTCGTTCTATGTCGCCCTACTACGGTTAGAAGTTGTACTTCAGTGCGAACTGAATATCGCGCGGAGCAGACGTAGCACTGGTAATCTGACCCGCAGACCCAGCATCTACCGTTGCATTGGGAGCAGCAAAGCTTGTGGTGTTCGATACGTTGAAAAACTCCGCACGGAACGAGAGCGTGCTCTCACCCGGCAGCGAGAAGTTCTTGAAGATGGAAGCGTCGTACTGACGAGACATATCCGACCGTAGTGTATTTGCCCGAACCTGACCATAGCGATACGAATCAGTCACAGGCCGTAAAGTCCCATCTGGATACTTGTTCCCCGTTACGTATCGCGTTTTATCAAACCAGGTCAACAAGGTTCGTTGAAAAGTTGGGTTTGAAGTACTGCTGTAATCGGGGCGCTGTCCACCAACGCCCGTGCCTGCAACGTCGCCAGAGACTACTGGCGTATACGGCGTACCGCTCCGCAACACCACAATCGTCTGCAACTTCCATCCTCCAATAGCTGCATTCGCCCAGATATTGGACTTGCCCAGGAAGCGCTTGCCACGCCCAATTGGCAGTGAGTACGTCCCACTCAGTGCCAGGTTATGCGGTACATCCGAGGGCGACAGCGCATATTCATACCCCGATACCCCACCCAACGCAGGCGATTGGTTGAACTGGAGAAATCGTGAGTACGTGTAAGCAGCAGTGGCCGTCAGACCGCTGCCAGCACGATGCTCCAGCTTCGTCTGCAGCGAATTGTAGTTTGTCGACAAGTCCGATGTGTTGAAGGTGATCGTACCGAAGGGCTGGTACGGACGACGTCCCTGAACCGCACCCGGTCCGGGCGTCGGATCATTGAAGTTGTTTGTACCGCCTAAGTGAACGCCGTGATTGCCAACATAGGCAACCTCTATTACGTCCTTCGCAGTAAGCTGCTGTTGGACACTCAAGCTGTAATGCTCGTTATAACCGATCTTCATCCGCGTCTTCGTTGGTGATAAGGTCGGATTCGCCAATGCGGATCCGAGCTGCGTCCCCTGGAAAAAATTTGCCAGTGTGCGGGTCGGTGCGACGTTGGACGTTGCTGCAACCGACTCCGAAAGACGGAACGGCAGCACGCTCAGGTTGACACGTTCTCCTGTGCCTTCCGGCTCGTAGAACATACCGAAGCCGCCACGGACAATCGTTCTTTTTGTCAGGGCATATGCAAAGCCGATGCGTGGCCCAAATTGCGTCTTGTCGGTGTAAGTAATGTTACCGGGCAAGCCAGCCGGCTGCTTGTCTGGATGTATTGGCCAAAGAACTGGTAGGCCAGGGGCGCAGCGGATTGCGCCGTCAAGTCCGGCACTGTTCCACTACCGGAGACGATAATAGGCTTGGCCCGCGTCGGATCAAACGTTCCAACCTGTCCCTTGTAGCCACCGGCCCAGGGAGAGTATTCGTAGCGCAGTCCGACGTTGAGCGTCAACTTGTCGCTCAAACGAATATCGTCCTGCGCAAAGAACTGTCGATACGTCGCCTGACCGCCAAAATTGTCTGCCGGAAATGCCCGCGAAACGTTTGAAGGATAGCCGAGCAGGAAGTCAGCATAGGCATCGCCCGCGTAGTTTCCATTGAAGCTGAATTGACCGGCATACGTCTGGCTGTCATACCCCAGCCACTGGTAATAACGCACCAGCGTGCCGAACTTCAGCGACTGTTTGCCCTTCAGAATAGTGAAGTTCTCAGTCACTTCAAGTGCCTTGCGGTCCTGCGACTTGGGACGCTGATCAAATGTAGAGCCCTGAATCGATCCGTAACCACTAAACGAATAGTCCGGGAACGATCCGCCGGTGGCAGAGCGAAGCTGTCCGCTAAAACCTGCAACGCCAAACAGCGCGTTGTAGTCCGGTCCCTGCAGAAACGCTTGGAGCCGCACATGGCTGGGGAGATAGTGCGCACGAACCTCGTTTACCATGTTCGAGCCAATGTTTGTTATCAGGCCGACAGCAATGTCCTGCCCAATGGAAGTAAGTGCCGCCGTCTTCAGCGCCGGTGCTTGATTTGGATCAACTTCACGGTTCGTCACGTACAGCCAGCGCGCAAACAGACGGTTGTGGCTATTGATCTGGTGGTCCAACCGAACCGTGTACTGGTTGAAATCGATTGCCTGCGAAGGCACTGAGCTGAACGTTCCGGTCGTCGTGTTTTGGCGCGGAATATAAGCGAGAATCGCTAACGCAGCGGGTGAGAATAGATTTGCTGGAATGATATTGTTGGCAAACGGAACGCGGGTGACAACATTGTTGACGTTGGTCGTCTGTCGCGGATCGTAAATGGTTTTACTACCAAAGTTGCCCGCGCGCTGGCTGTCATTTGGCACCAGCAAATTGAAGGGCAAACCCTGCCGTAGCCGCTGGCCTTCGTAGTTCACGAAGAAAAACGTGCGATCTCTACCGCTATACAGATGAGGAATCGTAACCGGCCCACCCAAGCTGCCGCCGAACTGGTTCCGCTTCAGGATCTGTCGTGTCAGTGCGAAGTACGCGCGGGCGTCCAGCTTATCGTTTCGGATGAATTCAAATACCCCACCATGGTAGCGATTGGTACCACTCTTAGTCGTCGCGTTAAAGAATGCACCACCCCGGTTGTACTCCGAAGAGTATGGACTCTGCTGCACAGAAAATTCTTGCAATGCATCAATGGAAGTCTGGATGAAGGTGCCACCCTGGTGCTGTTCGCTCACGTCCACGCCATCCAGCAGGAACGATGTTGCACTGCCGCGAATGCCGCTGATCACGTTGCCGTTCACCACCTCAGGCCGAATCGCCAGAGAGTTCCCGGTCGGCGGCAGCAGCACCGCACCCGGCGTAAGCTGGGCCAGCCGGAAAAATCCACGACCATTCAACGGCAGATCCGTGAGCTGTTCATTGGAGACCACTGTGCCCAGTGTAGCCGTATCCGTGCTCAGCAAAGGTACTGCCGTATACACCTGCACTGTCTCCGTTGCGGCACCCACCTTCAACGATAAATCTTCACGAACGATCTGCCCAACCTGAACCTCGATGTTGGTAGTGGTCGTCGTCTGGAACCCCTGGCCGGTCACCGTCAAGGTATACACACCTGCCGGCACGGGCGTAATGACGTAGCTCCCACTTGAATCCGTTATTGCCTCGCGCACAATATTCGTGCCTGTATTAACGGCCTTTACCGTAGCGTGCTCAACGACGGCGCCCTGCGCATCTGTGATCCGGCCGACAAAGCGGCCCGTCTCGACCTGTCCCATCGCGACGCGCCCTAAAGAGAGCAACAGTACCGCTATGGCTAGGACCTTACGTACGACGAAGTTAGTTTTCATAGTTCTCCTCAGTGCAGGCAACGATCAAACAGGGTGTATCGAAGCGGCACAAAGGTAGTACCTATGAATAAGACGTGTCAACCGATTTTGTAAATAGTCTTAAAAAGATTCGGCTCGACCCGCTTTACTTTCCCGCTACTCTCATCGCACTATGAGCACATGAACACTCGCCGCAACCTCAAGCTGAGCCCCCCAGAGCGCGTCCTTAACAACAAGGAAGATGTAACCCAGCTCCTCATTCTTCGCTTTCAGGAGATGATCAGCGGCGGCGTACTCACCCCCGGCACCAAGCTTCCGTCCGAGCGAGAACTCGCCGCCCACTTCCGCGTCGCACGCTCCTCCCTCCGCCAGGCCCTCAAGGTGCTGGAGATCATGGGCGTCATCACCCAGAAGGTAGGTGACGGCAGCTACCTCAATCGCGATGCCTCCTCCGTCCTTGCGGTTCCCATGGAGTTCCTCTTCCTGCTCGACGACACCTCTGTCCAAGAGCTCACCGAACTACGTTTCCTCATTGAGCCAGCTCTCGCCGCAAAGGCCGCAGAACGCGCGAATTCAGAAGACGTTGCACTCCTCCGCCAGTCCATCAAAGACCTCGAGAACAGCAAGGGAGACCGCGTCAAACTCGTCGCCTCCGACCTGCTTTTTCACCGTGCCATCTTCCAGGCCTCAGGCAATCGCCTCACCGGGCGCCTCTTCCATATCATCCACCGCGCCATGCTCAACATGATGATGGTGACCTCGCAACTCGTCGACCTGGAGCACACCGTCGCCTTCCACAAACCGATCCTCGCGGCCATCGAGAAACGCGACCCAGAGCTTGCATCCCGCCTCATGACCGCCCACCTCGCGGACGCCAGCAATCTGCTCACCTCCAGCCGCGAGCAGAACAACGCGAAAGTCCTCCGCGACCACATCGCAGGCAATACCTTCGCCCTGCTTAAGTCTCCACGACTGGTAAAAGATAAGCACACCGAATCAAAGGTGCGACCAATAGTGCGCCGCACAATCAAACGTACAGCCTCCGCCTAGCCTGTCGGCAATCCTTGGGCTAACCTCTGCGCAGCAGAGCTTTAGCTCGTAACCTTCGGCTCCACCCCAAGCCCCCAAACGTAGCAAGCCCCCAAATTCTTCTGCCAACATCGCAGTGAACCTTGGGGGCTGCTGGCTTCTATAACTAGTCTCGAACCCTACATAGAAGCATGCAGGAAGGCATACGCCACCTTCGCCGAAGCCATTTGCGAAACCGGGAAAGGATCTTCCTGCTCTGAGAATACGTGCTCGATACCAGCCTTCTTGCCAGCCGCAAAGATAGGCTTGTAGTCGATAAAGCCCTCTCCAAGATTGGTCCCCTTCGGACGGTCCGGACCGCCGAGGCTGATGGATGGCTTATCCAGCGCCTGGAACTCCTTCACATGGATCATCTTGAACCGCCCCGGATACTTCTTGAAGTAGTCGATCGGATTGGCCCCACCTGCAGACATCCATCCGCAGTCGATCTCGAACTTCACCAGCTCGTGGTCGGTGTTGTTGATCAGCACATCGTACCCGTACGACCCATCGGGCATCTTCTCGAACTCATAGTTGTGGTTATGGTACGCATACTGCAGACCAGCGGCCTTGGTCTTGGCGCCGATATCGTTCATCTGCGCGGCCAACTTGGTGAAGCCTTCCAGACCCAGGGGAGCCATCACAGGCCGCGGAGCAGGCGGTGCTCCGGCAACCGGAGGCCCAGCCGGTGCACGACGCGGCATATTGCCCGTCGCCAGGCTGGAGCTCGTTGCATATTTAGCGCCCAGTGTATGTGCATCTTCAAAGATGGGTCCAAGATCTGCGGCATTCATATTCAAGTGTGCGCTCGGTACTTTCAGGCCGGCATCGTCGATCAACTGACGAAACTCCTTCACGCTGTACTTGCCGAAGCCTGCCGTCTCCACTTCGCGGAACCCGATCTCATGCAGCAGCTTCAACGTTCCCGGTGTGTCCTTCGGCAGGTCCTGTCGAACTGTATATAGCTGGATGCCCGGCGGCAGACCCATCGCTTCGCCTTGCGCAAAGCGCGGAAGAACTGCGGTGGCGACGGCCGCAAGGCCAAGGTTCCGGGTAGCGATCAAAAAATCTCTACGGCTTTGGAGTGACATGGGTTTCTCCTTCATTCGGTACAGCATGGTTTGAAATACGCCTTACATCTCTACAAAATCTGCTACTACTGCGGAACGGCATCCGAACCCAGAGGCAGGTCAGCCGTAGAACCGATACGCTTGCGCTCCTTCTCCGAGAAAGCAATCAGGAAGAACACCAGCACCAGACCAGAAACAATCGCCGAGAACAACCAGATCGAGCGCCAGTCATAGGTCACTGTGCCTTGCGCCTGAGCCAGCGCATAGTGCTCGACCACGAAACCCGAGAGCCAGGAGCCGACAAACATTCCCAGCCCGTACGTAATAAACGTGATCAGTCCTTGTGCAGCGGCCCGCAGACCGGCATCGGCCTTCTGGTCGATATAGATCTGCCCGGTCACAAAGAAGAAGTCATAGCAGATACCGTGCAGCAGGATCCCACCCCACAGCATCCACATGCCGTCCGGCACGCCGCCGTAGGCAAACATCAGGTAGCGCGCTACCCAGGCCGCCATGCCTGCCACCAGCATGTACTTCACCCCAAGTCGGCGGAAGAACCACGGGATCAGCACCATGCAGAGCAACTCCGACATCTGTCCGCCGGTCATCTTGCCCGCCGCATTCTGCACTCCTACCTGGTTCAGGAAGAGGTTCGTAAACGCATAGTAAAACTGCAGCGGAATGCAGATGAAGAAGGATGCGATCACGAAGATCATCATGGAGCGCTCCTTCAATAGGGCAAGCGCCTCCTTCGGAAAGATGCTGCTCACGCTAAACTTGTCCGAGCTGCTTCCCAGCGGTGGAGTGGACGGCAGCGTCAAGCAATAAATCCCCATGATCAAAGACGATAGTGCCGCCAGCCGCATCGGCATCGATGTAGCTTCCAGTTTCAACGTCCCAATCAGCAATCCGGCAACAATCCAGCCGCCCGAGCCCAGTACCCGGATTGCGCCAAACTCTTCTTTAGGATCCTGCATCTGCCGAAAGGCAAGCGAATTCGTCAGCGCCAAGGTCGGCATAAAGCAGAGACAGTACAGCAGCACCAGCGCATAGAACATGGTGAACGAGCTCTGCACCGTCGCAGCAAACAGCAGGACGCCACCCAGCATATGCAGGAATGCCAGCACCTTCTGCGTCGCAAACAACCGGTCCGCAATCAGCCCTACGAAGAACGGTGCCAGGATGGCTCCCACGGATGTGGTCCCGGCGGCAAGCGCAATCTGCCGGCCCGTGAAGTGCAGCGACCCCGAGAGCCACGTACCTAGAGTGACGTACCAAGCGCCCCAGATAAAGTACTCCAGGAACATCATGGCGCTCAATCGGCTTCTCATCTGCAACTTCATTCCAACCCTCTTTCATGGATACAGCGTGCACTGCCAGATGTCTTACTTCCCGTAAATAACTTCCTGCTGCTCCACGTTCTGGATCGTTGCAGCATGCTCTTCCACGTCTTGCCACACACCGCCCAGTTCGTAGCTCTTCAGCATTGCTTCGATCACACTGCAGGTCCTGCTCGCATCCGCAAAAGTGCAGACGGTTGCGGGCTTCTCACCTGTCTGTACCCATTGGTAGACGTCCCCAATCACATTTCGGAACGCGTCCGCCCATGCCTCTTGATGCCCCGCCGGCAGATGCGCATAGCCAACCGCACCCGGCAGCATCAGTGATGGGTCCTTGCCCATTACAGCGTTCGGCTGATCATGCCGACCAATCCACAACTCATTCTGCCGCTCCTGGTTCCAACGCAGCGAACCGCTCCGCCCGTTGAACTCAATCTCCAGTCCATTCTTATGTCCCGGCAGCACCTGGCCTACAGAGAGACATCCCTTCGCGCCATTGTCAAAACGAATCAGTACACTCGCCAGGTCTTCTCCACTTACCTCAACCGGAGTACGCTGCACGTTGCTCTTCTGGCTGAACGCCTCCGCCGACCCACCCGCCGAGTAGCGGGTCTTCACCACCGTCGTCAGGTCCGCAAGCACCGATGTAATCCGCGCATTCGCCACATGCTGCGCCAGGTCGCACCAGTGCGAGCCGATGTCAGCCAGTGCGGAGCTGGGACCTCCCTTCGCCGGGTCCGAGCGCCACGAATACACATTCGCGTCCGTCATCCAGTCCTGCAGGTACACTCCATGGATAAAAAATATGTTCCCGATATCGTTACGTTCTGCCATCAGGCGCGCCTGCTGCACCAGTGGATTGCCTCGGTAGTTGAACGTCACCGCATTCGCCACGCCCGCTGCTGCGGCCGCATCCCGCAGAATAGCTGCTTCTTTCGCGCTGATCGCCAGAGGTTTGTCCGAGATCACATGCTTCCCAGCCTCCAGAATAGCGAGGTTGATTGAAAAGTGCAGATAGCTCGGCGTCGTATTGTGAATCACCGAAATGTCCGGGTCGGCAATCAACTCCCGGTAGTCGCCATAGGAACGGTCGACTCCGTACGCGCTGGCCTTTTGCTGGGCCGAAGCAGCCGACGACCCCGCGATACCGATTACATTCACAAAGCCAAGCCGGCGCACCGCGTCTATGTGGTGAGGCGCAATAAATCCGGGACCAATAATCCCCATTCCGATATGCTTCATAGATTCACTCCTGCAATCGCTCTAAAAAAACAACCTACCAATTATGCGTTCCAATTCAGCAAAATTGCCTTGGTGGATCTACAACCTTCACCGCTTAGCCGTCTGAACCAGTACTGATACACTCTATCGTTTCTTCACGACTGGAGCTTTATACCACGACTACGCCAGAGCCGCCTTCGCATACGCAAGACATTTGGCGATCTCTTTCTCGCTGTCCGATCCAGCCGGCGGTGTGTACTCAAGTTCAATCGTTGCCGGAAACTTATAGCTCTCCTTCTTCATCAACTGCAGGGCCTCCTTGATCGGAGTGTTGCCTTCACCCCAGGGCATGTTCTCCCCGCCGTTCTCTTTGAACTTACGATCCTTCATATGCATGCTCGTAATGCGCGCATGGTTCTTGCGGATAAAGTCCACCGCGTCATGATTTCCCGCCGCCGTATAGTGCCCGATATCCAGGTTGATTCCGTTATAGGCCGACTGCGCCATCGCCTCATCCCACGTAGTTGGCAGCGCCTGTGTGTGCGCATGGTAACCAACCATCAGCTTATGCTTCGTCGCAAACTGGCCGATCTTGTTCGTTAGTGCCGAATCCTCCGGCATCTCCATCGTCAACTGGTTCGCGCCCAGTGCCTTGGCAACGTTGAACGCATAGTCGAACTCAGCGTCCGGCATCTCCATCGTTGGCTGTAGCTTGAACCCGTAGATCGTTACGCCCGCATCGTTATACATCTTACGCAGCTCAACAAACTTTGCCATCTGGGCCGACAGCCGCCACTTCGTCATCGCCTCAGCATGAGTCCTCTGAGCCGCGATCTGCTCCGGAGTCGGCTTCGGACGCACCGGCGGTCCACCTCCCGGCATGGCTGCAGGGCGTGGTCCGCCACGCAACGTCAGCGGTGGCGGCGCACCCGCAAATTCCTCCACCGGAGGGGCCTGGATCTCAGTGCCACTGATGCCGTCCTGCACCATGAACTTCAGCAACGACTCTGCATCGTTCGGCATGTTGTGGTAGCTGTATGGCGTAATCACTCCCACCCAAACCCCATGGAACCTCGAGTCCGGCTTTGAAGCCGCCAGCAGCCGTGCTGGGTTCGTCAGCGCAGCCGCCGCCAGCGGAAGACTCGTTGCAGCCAACTTAGCGAATTGCCGTCGTGTGTACGTCATAGATCCTCCGAAGCCGCGCGTGCCCTATCCTGAATTATTAAGCGTTAGTTCAGACGGAAGGCATACACTGAGTCGCCGCCAGCTACCAGGATCATCTGTTTCCCATCCAGCATGTAGGTCTCCGGAGCGTTGCTCACGCCGATCTTCGCATGCCACATCGGAGTGCCATTGAATGGGTCGTACGCCACCAGGTTGCCGCTCGGATCGCCAGCAAATAGCAGCTTACCCGCCGTCGTCAGCATGCCGTTCTGCACTCCATAGTTTGCAATCCCCGGATAGCGGTGCTGCCACGCAATCTTGCCCGTCTTGTAGTCGATAGCGGTGATGTAGCTGCCTAAACTGCCTAAGCTCTGCTCATCTTTACCACCCAGGCCCATCGATCCGCGGGGATCGGTGGTTGTCAGGTAGTACATCGCGTAGCTGTCGGTCGTCGGTACATACATCAGGCCGGTATCCGGGCTATACGATGGTGGCATCCAGTTCGTCGTTCCCTGGTTTGCAGGAGATACCAGCGCTCCTGCCAAATCAAAGTCCTTCGCTGGCACACGCATTGGCGCGCCATTCTTATCCAGGCCCTCAGCCCAGTTCGCCGTCGCCGACATCTTCCCTGTCACCAGATGCTCTCCGGTCAAGCGGTCCAGCGTGAAATAGTAGCCGTTGCGAGCACCATTCAGCACCAGCTTCCGCATCTTCCCGTTGAACATTCCATCCATCAGGATTGGGGTCTGCGCCGAATCGTAGTCATGCGTATCGTGTGGCGAATTCTGGTAGTACCAGACCATCTTGCCGGTATCC
>JANYER010000194.1 GCA_025359825.1 Granulicella sp. | reverse complement strand
GCTGCTTGCGAGCAAACCCCAGCATCTGCTTGCCACTTTGTGTGGTCGCAAGGCGCTCTCGGATGCCCGGCAAATCCTGCGGACCAAACAGGATACGGGGGTGTACGCCCGGCGCCGGAACGTGGAACACGCGATCCTTCGCGAAGCCCGACTCATCAAACGTGACGGGCAGTGGCGGGGGCGAAGCGGGACGCGGCAAGTTGCCATTCAGAATCTGATCGGCGGTAAATTCGGGAGCATACGTGAGGCTCTTTGGGGCCTGCGCACAAGCGGCTGCGGAAAACAGGCAAGGCAGTGCAAGCGCCAGAGGAAGAAGCGTATTCAATCGCATGATTTGACTCGTCGGGACTAGATGTCCAATAACCTACGGATTTCAACATACGCGTGCATAGGAGCGTCCGCTGAAACGCAACCGTGCGTAGGGTTGCACTATTCAGCCGCCTTTCTAGTCAGCGTTTACTTCGCGTGGATATACTCCGTCTAGTTGGCGGATTTCGACCGCCCAATGGAGACCACCCATGACCTTCAACCGCCGCCATTTTCTTCGCACTTCCATGCTGACCGGGGCTGCTGCCGCAGTGTCGGGAAGCCGTCTTTTCGCACTCTCTGGAGATGGCATCGCCCTCTCGCCGGGAAGCTACAAGAACACGCGCGAGTCTCTGGCGGCCTACAGGATCCCGACTTGGTTTGCAGACGCGAAGTTCGGAATGTGGGCGCACTGGGGACCGCAGTCGGCGATCGAGTATGGCGACTGGTACGCCCGCCAGATGTATATGCAGGGCAGCAGCCAGTACAACTACCACCTGACGACCTACGGGCATCCCTCGAAGGTTGGGTATAAGGATGTCGTTCCGACTTTCCACGCCGCCAAGTGGGATCCAGATTACTTGATTGACTTGTACGCGAAGTGCGGTGCGAAGTACTTCTTCAGCATGGGGGTGCATCACGATAACTTCGACATGTGGAACTCGAAGTACCAGCCTCGTTGGAACTCCGTCGCCACGGGACCGAAGAAGGACATCGTCGGCATGTGGAAGGTCGCAGCGCGCAAGCGTGGACTTTATTTTGGCGTCAGCGAGCACCTCTCGAACAGCTTCGACTGGTTTTCGACCTCACATATGAGCGATGCGACCGGTGACCTTGCCGGCGTTCCATACGATGGAGCCGATCCGGCGTATGCGGATCTGTATCACAACATCAGCGGCATGCCAGCCGACTTTCTGGACGTCAAAAAAACTTCAGCCATGGGACGTGTCGCGCCTGATCGCTGGAAGCAGCAATTCTTCAATCGCATCAAGGACCTGGTCGATCAACACCAGCCAGACCTGCTGTATACAGACGGCGGAATCCCGTTTGAGGAGTACGGTCTCGGGACCGTGGCGGAACTGTACAACGTCAGCGAGGCGGCGCACGCGGGCACCAATCAAGCCGTGTACTTCAGCAAGACGGACCGGGATTGCAAGACGGGAACATGCGCACTCGACCGTGAACGCGGAGTGCTGGACGGGATATCGCCGGTCCCATGGCAGACGGACACCTGCATCGGCAACTGGCACTACAAACGCGGAATCACCTACAAAACAGGCAAGACAGTTATCGACTTGCTTGTCGACATCGTCAGCAAGAACGGCAATATGCTGCTGAACGTTCCGCTGCCGAACTCGGGAGAGCCTGACTTCGCAGAGATGCAGACGATCTCCCACATCACCGCGTGGATGAAGTCGAACTCGGAGGGGATCTATGGGACTCGGCCGTGGAAGATCTACGGCGAAGGGCCCAGCACCAAAGTCATCTCCGGCGGTGCGGGGTTCAACGAAGGCAAGAAGCCAGAGCTTAGCGCAAAGGACATCCGCTTCACCACCAAGGGAAGCACGCTATACGCCTTCGCAATGGGTTGGCCGACCGATTCGTTCACCATTCAGGCGGTTGGATTAGAGAGTCCGCAGCAGCCGGGCAAGGTGCTCAATGTCGAACTACTGGGCACCGGCCAGAAGCTCAAGTTTACGCAGTCAGCCGATGCGCTGAGCATCGTTCCGCCCGCCACAAAGACGTCCGACATCGGCTACGGGTTGAAAATCTCGTTTGCTTAGAAGCTGTTGGAGGCACGGAATGAAATTACGCATGCTGGCTGCGGCTTCTCTTCTCTGCATCACTTGCTGGTGCGGAGCACAAAACGCCGAGAATGAAACTCAAATAGATTCCCTGTTGCGGCAGATGACGCTCGAAGAGAAGCTGCTGCAGTTGCTCTCCTACGCGCCTGACGGTGTGCCCCGGCCTGGCATCCCGAACATGCAGGCGGGTGAGGTGCTGCACGGGGTCGTGGGTGCCGGCACCACACCCTTTCCGCAGTCGATCGCGTTGGGGGCGACGTGGGACCCGGCGCTCATGGAGCAGGTCGATGCCGTCATCGCGCAGGAGGCTTGCGCCGTCGGAATCCATCAGGGCGTCGGGCCCATGCTGGGCTTGGCGCGCGACCAACGCTGGGGCTGCGTAGAAGAGTCGTATGGCGAAGATCCGTACCTCGTGAGCCGACTGAGGCCGGGCGAGTCGCGCATCGTCAGCTTTCCCTTGGGGTTCGAGCAACTCAAGTTCTGGAAGGACCACGGCTGGGTCGACGAGCCCGGCGACGTCACGCTCTACGCCGGGTCGGCGTCCGACCATCTCGACCAGAACATCACCCTTCACCTAGCAGGAAATCAATAG
>JANYER010000187.1 GCA_025359825.1 Granulicella sp. | reverse complement strand
AGAAATGACATCGTCACGCTGGGGGAGGTGCCGAGCGAGTTCATGCTGGAGGTGAGCGAGGGCAAGCTGGATTATGCCTGGCCGGCGCAGGTGAACAAACTGCTGCGGGATGGTGGGCATGATCTGATTCTGTCGATTGGGCAGGTGGTTCCGCATGAAGTGGTTGGGATGGCGAATGGGAACAAAAATATTTTTGTGGGCACGGGTGGGGTGCAGGGGATTCATCGCTCGCACTATCTGGGTGCGGTCTATGGCATGGAGCGGATGATGGGGCGCGCGGATACGCCGGTCCGACGGGTGCTGAACTATGCGAGCGAGCACTTCGCGCAGGACATGCCGATTGTGTATGTGCAGACGGTGGTGGGGAAGAATGCTGCGGGCAAGCTGGTGGTGCGCGGGCTGTATGTGGGGGACGACTCGGAGTGCTTTGAGAAGGCTGCAGAGCTGGCGCTGAAGGTGAACTTCCTGATGATGGACCGGGAGATCAAGAAGGCGGTGGTGTTTCTGGATCCGCATGAGTTTCGCAGTACGTGGCTGGGGAATAAGAGTGTCTACCGGACGCGGATGGCACTGGCGGATGGGGCTGAGTTGATTGTGCTAGCTCCGGGGGTGCATGAGTTTGGCGAGGATGCGGCGATTGATGTGCTGATTCGGAAGTATGGATATTGTGGGACACCTGCGACGCTGGAAGCAGTGAAGAGCGATCCGGAGCTTGCGAAGAACCTGAGCGCGGCGGCCCACCTGATCCATGGGTCAAGCGAGGGGCGGTTTACGATTCGGTACTGTCTTCCCGCAGATGGGGCACACCTGACGCAGGCGGAGATTGAGGCAGCGCACTTTGAGTATGGCGACCTGGCGGAGTACACGGCGAAGTACGATCCTGAGGTGTTGAAGGACGGGTGGAATGTGGTGGATGGGGAGGAGATTTTCTATATTTCTAACCCCGGTCTAGGGCTTTGGGCGTATGAGGGACGGTTCAAGGATTAAGCGAGTTGCGAGTTGAGTACTCATGTGGGTATTCTTGGACGGCTGAGTATTGGTTAGACCAATTTGTTTTGCGAAAGAGAAAAGGAAGACATTATGAGTGAAGGATTGAAGCTTCCCAGGTTTTCGGTAGGAGTGGGCGACCGGTTTGCGCATCAGGCGAAGGCACAGCTACAGGCATGCGTGATGGCCGCAGAGGCGGGGGTTGAGGTGGTACCGGTTTGGAACAAGTCAAACCGCGAGCACATGATTATTGGCTCGGAGCCGAGCAACACGCGCATTGCTGCGGACGCTGCGGTGAAGGAGCTGGGCTGGACAAAGCCTTATTTTCTGGATGCGGACCATATCAATCTGAAGACGGTGGGGCGCTTTCTTGAGCCGTGCGATTTCTTTACGCTGGACGTAGCGGACCTGATTGGGCAGCCTGCGAAGCCGGAGGATGTGGACGCGTTTGTGAAAGGGCATCCGGAACTGGTGGGTACGGTTACGATTCCGAAGATTGCTGAGCCGTTCAAGACAGACTTCGATTTTGTGGCTGGGGTGGCGAACAAGTTTCTCGCCGCAGTGAAGCACGCCGGAGAGATCTACCAGTTGCTGGTGGAGAAGAAGGGTGCCGGCAAGTTTGTGCCCGAGGTGTCGATGGATGAGACGGACTATCCGCAGACGCCGGTGGAGTTGCTGATTATCCTGGCGATGATTGCGGATGAGAAGATCCCGATTCAGACGATTGCACCGAAGTTCACCGGGCGCTTCAATAAAGGTGTGGACTATGTGGGCGATGTGGCCCAATTCACCAAGGAGTTCAACGAAGACCTGGCGGCGATTGCATTTGCGATCAAGACCTATGGGCTGCCGGAGAATTTGAAGTTGAGTGTACATTCGGGGTCGGACAAGTTCTCGATCTATAAGGCAATTCATGATGCGGTGATCGCGTTTGGCGCGGGTGTGCATTTGAAGACCGCTGGGACGACGTGGCTGGAAGAGTTGATCGGATTGGCAGAGGCTGGTGGTTCGGGATTGGAGATCGCTAAAGAGGTCTACTCCGAGGCATTGAGCCACAAGGACGAACTGACTGGACCGTATGCGACAGTGATCGACATCGACGACAGCAAGCTGCCGACGGCTGAAGAAGTGAATGGCTGGACAAGCGAGCAGTACACCAGCGCGTTGCGGCATGACCAGTCGAATGCGTCTTACAACCAAAGCTTCCGGCAGTTGCTGCATGTCGGGTTCAAGGTCGCGGCGAAGATGGGTGATAGGTATCTGAACGCTCTCGAGGCGAATGAGGATGTCGTTGCGAAGAATGTGACGACCAACTTGTTTGAGCGCCATATCAAGCCGGTGTTTCTGGGGCTGTAAGTAAAGGACACGGTTGCCGATGATCTTCGTTTTGATGGGTGTGAGTGGTTCGGGGAAGTCTACGATTGGGACGCTGCTAGCGGCCCGGACGGGGACGGCGTTTGCCGATGCGGATGATTATCATCCGGCGGCGAATAAGCAGAAGATGGCCTCCGGGCAGGCCTTGAATGATGACGATCGGCAGCCGTGGCTTGAGGAGTTGAACCGGTTGATGCGTGGCTGGTTCGATGCGGGCGTGGGTGGGGTGTTGGCTTGCTCTGCGCTGAAGGCGAAGTATCGCGATACGTTGAGCGCGGGTATGCCTGCCGGTACGGTGCACTTCGTGTTGCTGGATGGTTCGCAGGAGATGATTGCGGAGCGGCTGGCAGAGCGGAAGCATGAGTTCATGACACCGAAGCTGCTGGCGAGTCAGTTGGCGACGCTGGAGCCGCCGCAGGATGCTCTGCGGGTGGTCAACGACCGTGAACCGGACCAGGTGGTGGATGAGATTCTGGCGCAGATTTCGCAGCGGGCGAAGGCCTAAGGGCAAAAGCCTAAGTGCAAATCCTAAGTACCAGGGCTTGAGCTTTTCGGTTGAATTTGAGAGACAGCGCAGGCAGGGTGTGTGGAGTTAGACTTGTTGCGCGTTGCAGGTAGTGATTTCTGGATAACCGATTTTTGGAATAGAGAGAGGAATTTCGATGGGGCATCCCTTGTTTGATTTGAGCGGCAAGACCGCAGTGGTGGTTGGTGGCACGTCCGGTATCGGTTTGGCGATGGCGATTGGGTTGGCAGAGGCTGGCGCGGATGTCGTCGCGACGTCGCGTCGTGCGGAGCAGGTAGACGAGGCGGCCAAGGCGATTGAAGCGAAGGGACGTAAGGCGTTGCGGCTGACGTCCGATGTGGGCGATCGCGCTTCGCTGGAGGCATTGCTCGCAGGGACAGTGAAAGAGTTCGGTAAGGTCGATATCCTGATCAACTGCGCAGGCAAGATCAAGCGCGCTCCGACAGTCGACTTTCCTGAGGATGTATGGAACGACATCATGGACACGAACGTGACCGGGACGCTGCGAGCCTGCCAGATCTTCGGCAAGCATATGTTGGAGCGTGGCTATGGCAAGATCATCAACATCGCTTCGCTGAATACGTTTGTTAGCTTGAAGGAAGTGACGGCGTATGCGGCGAGTAAGGCGGCGGTGGGTGCGTTGACGCGCTCGCTGGCAGTGGAGTGGAGCTCCCTGGGTGTGACGGTAAATGCGATTGCGCCGGGTGTCTTCCGGACGGCGTTGAACCAGAAGCTGCTGGACGAGAGCGAACGTGGCAGAGAGCTGCTGATGCGCACTCCGATGGGCCGATTCGGTAAGACGGAGGAGCTGGTGGGTTCGGCGATCTTCCTGGCGAGCGATGCTTCTGCGTTCGTGACGGGCGAGATCCTGGTCGTCGACGGCGGTTTCCTGGCCAGTGGTGTGAACCAGTAGATTCGCAGCAAAGCAATCTTGAAAGAGCCGGTGCCCTCAGGGTGCTGGCTCTTTTTATTTGGGGTGGGTGGGGGTGCGGCGGATGATGGCGATGTTGGGGGGCAGGAGGAGAAGCAGGAGGAGGAGGATGATGGCTACTTCGGGGATATGAAGTTCGTTGCGGTGATGGAGGAAGAGAGCCATGGCGGCAACGCCGATAGAGGCTGCGAGGATAACAGTGGTGGCTGCGCTGCGGGCCCAGGGTTTTTTATCGAAGGGAAGCATAGGTTCCGTCTCTCAGGCTGGCATTACGGCGCTGTGTGGCGACCGCGCGCTATCAGGACGGAAGTATAGGCCGCGCCAAAGCCGTTGTCGATATTGACGACGGTGACGTTCGGGGAACAGGAGTTGAGCATGCCGAGGAGAGCGGCCGCTCCGCTGAAGGAGGCTCCGTAGCCGACGGATGTGGGGACGGCTATGACGGGGACGGCGACCAGGCCGCCTACGACGGAGGGAAGGGCGCCCTCCATTCCAGCGCAGACGATGACGGCGTCGGCTTCGAGGAGCTGAGGGCGGACAGCGAGGAGGCGGTGGAGTCCGGCTACTCCCACATCGTAGAGGCGGGTGACGCGGGCGTTGAAGAGTTCGGCGGTGATGGCAGCTTCTTCGGCGACGGGGAGATCGCTGGTGCCGGCGCAGAGGACGGCGATGTGGCCGATGGGGTCGGCGGGGGGGGACTGGCGGAGGGTGAGGGTACGGGCTTGGGGGTGGTAGAAGGCTTGGGGGTGGGTGATGTGGATGGCAGTGGCGTGCTCTGGCGTGGCGCGGGTGGCAAGGACATCGGAGCCGGTGGCGGCCATGCGGGCGAAGATCTCAGCGGTCTGCTGGGGGGATTTCCCGGCGGCGTAGATGACTTCGGGTAAGCCGGTGCGCAGGGTGCGGTGGTGATCGATTTTGGCGAAGGAGATGTCTTCGAAGGGGAGGGTGGCGAGGCGTTTCGAGGCGGCCTCGGGGGTGAGGGTGCCGCGTTGGACTTCAGCGAGGAGTTCGAGGAGGGTGGTGGGGGTCATTTGTTTTCGGAATCGTGGGTCGGTTGAGGAGTGCGGTTCGCTTCGCGAATACCCCACCCTATTGCGATGAGACAGCAAGAGGGTGGGGCACCCGGATGGGTGGCGGCTTCATTGCGTTTGTAGATAGGCGGCGGTGGCGGCCTGGAGGACTTGTTTTACGGGGACGTGATGGGCGGTGGCGGCGGTGCGACAGTCTTCAAACTCAGGGGCGGCGTTGAGGATATTTCCTTCGCGGGAGCCGAGCTTGATGCGAATGGGGCCGTAGGGGGTGGTGACGGTGGTGTGGGTGCGGTCGAGGGTGATGCGGCGCTCCTGGCGGATGCGGATGCCGAGGGTGGTGGTCTCGGTGAGGAGAAGGTGCTGGAGGGCGGGGGCGTTGGCGTGGCGGGAGAGGATGGTGATGAGGGTGCCGGGGCGGCCCTTCTTCATCTGGACGGGAGTGAGCATGACGTCGAGGGCACCGAGGGTGAGGGCCTGCTCGGCTACGTAGGCGATGACTTGGGGGGAGAGATCGTCGAGGGCGGTTTCGAGAATGGTGATGGTGTCTTGTTCTTCAGCATTGGCTTCGCCGATAGAGAGGCGGAGGACGTTGGGGATTTCTTTGGGGTTGCGGGTGCCTGCGCCGTAGCCGATGGCGGTGACACGCATGGGGGGCTGGGGGCCGAAGGTGGGGGTGAGGGTGCGGAGGATGGCTGCGCCGGTAGGGGTGACGAGCTCCTTCTGGAGGTGGGCGGAGTAGGTGGGGAGGTTGCGGAGTAGGTCGGCGGTGGCGGGTGCAGGGACAGGGAGAAGGCCGTGGGCGCACTGGACCATGCCTCCGCCTACGTTGATGGCGGAGCAGTGCCAGCGAAGGGGCTGGCCGGTGTCGGCGAGGGCGCGGTCGTTGAGGGCGTGGATGCCGGCGGCGGCGGCGACGATATCCACGATGGCGTCGTGGGCACCGACCTCGTGGAAGTGGATGGACTCGATGTCTACGTTGTGGATGCGGGCCTCGGAGGCGCCGAGTAGCTCAAAGGTGTGGATGGCTGTCTGCTGGACTGCGGAGCCAAGGGAGGAGGATTGGATGAGGGTGCGGATGGTGCTTAGGGAGCGGGACTCGGTGTGTTGCTCGGTGTGCGGGTGTTGATGGGGTTCGTCAGCGGGGGCGTCGTTTACGAGGACGTGGACTTTGGTGCTGGCGATTCCGCTGCGGTCTACTGTTTCTACCTTCAGGGAGGCGTTGAGGTTGAGGGCGGCGACGGCTTGATGGAGGATTTCGGGTTCGAGGCCGGAGTCGAGGAGGGCGGCGAGAAACATGTCTCCGCTGATGCCGGCGAAGCAGTCTAAGTAGGCGATGCGGTAGGTGGAATTCTGCGAGTTTTGGTGTTCTTGATGCATGCCCCCCACCCCTGTCTTTTGTGTCAAAGTCTTCAATTCAGATGAGATAGGTCTGGACTTGAGCTGGCTTTCTGTGCAAGTGAGGATCGCCGGACCTCACCTTGTATGGGGTTTAGCTTACCAGTTTTGTCAAGCTTGAATGGGTGGTTTGGGGTGAGCAGGGGAGAACGGCCCGGGGCTAAAGCCCGCTTTTATTTGGCCTGCACTCGTAGGGCTAAAGCCCTACGCTAATCCCAAGGGCCAAAGCTCTACGCTCATCCGAGAGTCTAGAGCCCCGCGCTCATCAGGAAGGCTAAAGCTTCACGCTGGTTCTAAAGGCAAAAGCTTTGCGCTGGTCCCAAAGGCTGAAGGGCTGCGCTCGTCCCAACGGCTAAAGCCCTGCGCTAGTCCCAATAACGAACGCCCTAGGCTAATCCCAAAGGCTGCGTTTTTGGCGCTGGAGTTATTTCGCAATGGAGGTGGGCGTTGCGGTGATCTGGGTGAGGGATTGGTTCATGGAGCCGGAGCGGTAGCCCTGGGTGTCGAGGGTGATGTAGAGGAAGCCGAGGGGTTTGAGTGCGGCGGTGATCTGGTCGAGGGTGGTGAGGTCGAGGGCCCGGGGGAGGTCCTGGCGGGCGATTTCGATGCGGGCGAGGTCGCCGTGGTGACGGACGCGGACCTGGGGGAAGCCGAGGGCGTGGAGGGCCTCTTCGGCCTGCTCTATCTGAGCTAGATTCTCTCGCGTTACTGCTCGGCCGTATTCGATGCGGGAGGAGAGGCAGGCGCTGGCGGGCTTGTCTGCGAGGGAGAGGTTGGCCTGACGGGCTAGTTCGCGGATCTCGAGCTTGGAGAGCTGGGCGGTGACGAGGGGGGCTACGGCGTGGTGCAGGGCGGCGGCTTGCTGGCCGGGGCGAAAGGCGGCTTCGGCGGGGGCCTGGTCGTCGAGGTTCATCCCGTAGGCGAGATGCTGGAAGCCGCGGTCGGCGCGGGCTTGCTCCATGTGGGTGAAGAGCTCGTCTTTGCAGTGGAAGCAGCGTTGTGAGTCGTTGCGGATGTAGTCGGGGCGGTCGAGTTCGGCGGTGAGGAGGATGTGGGTGGGGATGGCGTGCTGGGCGGTGAAGGCGAGGGCGGCGGCGAGCTCGGCGCGGGGGAGAGAGGGGGAGTCGGCGATGACGGCGAGCATTTGATCGCCGAGGGCCTGGTGGGCGGCGTAGGCGAGGTAGGCGGAGTCGGTGCCGCCGGAGTAGGCAACGAGGACGGAGTCCAGATTACGGAGGGTTTGGTGGAGGACGGCTTGTTTTTCGGCCAGGGTCATGACTGGGTTAATTGTAGGTCAGGGGATGGGTGCTGTGTTTGACGATGGTGAGCAGGGCGGTCGTGCTTTCCACCCCAACGAGCAAAAAGCGCTCGTCGGGGACCCCGGTTTGTACGATGCCCACCTTAGCGACGGAGAAGCTGTCGCGAAGATGGGGCACCCGGCATTTGGGGCTGAGTGGTTTGAAGAGTAGGGGTGGGGCTGACCTCTTCGGGGTCCCTTCGGCTTCGCTCAGGGCAGGCTCTTCGACTTCGCTCAGGATGACAGATTTTACAGAGGGAAAGGAGATGGGGACGTGCTTTGCACGATGCCCACATCTCAGAATCGAGATATGGGGCACCCGTGGTTTGTCATTTTGCGAGGGCGGTTACTTCTTTCCACATGTCTTCGTCTACTGGGACGCCCATGCGGAGGTTTTCTTCGCGGAGGGTGAGGGCTTGTTCGCCGGGGTAGCGGATGGCTTTGGCGGGGTCGGCGCGGGGGGCCTGGTGGAGGTCGTCGAGGATGGCGTCGGCGATTTGGTTGAGTTCGGCGGCGGGAGCGAGGTTGGTGGGGTCGATGACGAGGAAGACCTGGGAGATGTTGGATTCGCGGGCGATGTCGTTGGGCATCTCGTGGGTGGCGCGGCCGCCGGAGAGCATGGCGGCGAGCATGTCGAGGACGAGGGAGAGGCCGGAGCCTTTCCAGTAGCCGATGGCCAGGGGGCGCATGGACTCGTAGATGGCGGCAGCGTCGCGGGTGATGTTGCCGTCCTTGTCGAAGCCGCCGTCGAGGGGGAGAGGTTCGCCGCGCTTGGCGTAGTTGGAGAGAGCGCCGTAGGAGAACTGAGACATGGCCATATCGAGGACGACGTGGGGGGCGGGACCAGCTGTTGCGGGGGCGGGGCGGGGGATGGCGATGACGAGAGGGTTGTTGCCGACGACGGGGGCAGAGGCACCCCAGGCGGGGAGATTGGGCAAGGTGTTGGTCCAGCAGAGGGCAAACATGTTGGCGTCGGCGGCCTGCCAGCCGTAGCTGCCACCGCGCATCCAGTGGTTGGTGTTGCGCAGGGCGACGCAGCCGATGCCGTGCTGGCGAGCGAGCTGGATGGCGCGGACGGTGCAGGCGTGGGCGTTGAGCGGGCCGGGGCCGAGGTTGCCGTTCCAGCGTTCGATTGATCCGAAGGCAGCGGTGCAGGTGGGTTCGGCGTTGGGCTGGACGCTGCCGTTGTGGATGCCCTGGATGAAGCGTGGGAAGCGGTTGATGCCGTGGCTGGTGATGCCGTCGCGGGTGGTTTCGGCGAAGATGGTGGCGCAGTGGAGGGCGCGGTCGGGTGCCATGCCGTTGAGGAGGAGAGCGCGCTGGAAGGCGGCGAGAAGTTCGGTGTAGGGGACGCGGACCATAGTGTCTATGGTAGCTGGTGCTGTTCGCTGGGTGCGGGTTTGGATTTGGTGCAAAAGAAGCGGCCTGCTGGTTGGCAGGCCGCGGGTGGAGTATTGCAGGCTTGGGTTAGTAGAGGATCTTGAGGCCGAACTGTAGAACGCGGGGCTGGAAGGTGCTGGTGATGACGCCACCGCTGGTTGGGGTTCCGCCTACGATGCCGGCTTGTGGGACGACTGCGCCTACGCCATAGGTTCCGGTGGTGGTGCCGAGGGTGCCGCCGAGTCCGCCAGCAGGGAGGAAGAGGTTGGTGTGGTTGAAGAGGTTGTAGGCCTCAGCGCGGAACTCGACCTTGAGGTTCTCGATGGGGGTAAGGAACTTCTTGTTGATGGCGAGGGTGGACTCGTAGAAGGCTGGTGAGCGTCCGGGGTTGCGGGACGCGTTACCGAAGGGGCTGAGCAGGTTGCCGCCAGCGTCCTTGGTGGGAGACAGGGAGAAGGCGGCGAGGTTGACGTATTGGATGAAGCCGCTGGCGAGCTTGGTATTGCTGATGAGCGGCTGTCCGGCGACCCGATTAGCGCGGTAGAGGTTGGCTCCGCGGAAGCTGGAGGAGATCTGCTGGGAGACGGCGTTGCCGTTGCCGCCGGAGGCCGGGGTGTAGGTGACGTTGAAGGGGGTGCCGGCCTGCATGGTGTTGATGCCGCTGATCTGCCAGCCGCCGACGATGGTGTCGACCAGGGCGTTGCTGTTGGTGAGGAAGTGGCGGCCACGGCCTACGGGCAGCTCATAGACGAGGCTGGTGACGTTGGCGATGGGGAGGTTGTAGTCGGACTGACCATAGTCCGCGCGGAGGTTGTTGGCGTCCTGCGGGGCGGGGGTGTTGCCTTCGAGCGAGGCGCTGGCGTTGTCAAGCGCGTGCGACCAGCTGAAGGAGTTGAGCAGGGTCAGACCCTTGACGAAGCGCTGTTCGTAACGGACCTGAAGGGCATCGTAGTGGGAGTCAAAGCCGTTGACGGCAGTGGTAATGTCGCTGGGCCAGCTACCGAAGGGGCGGGCGAAGGCTTTGGATGGGTTCTTCTGATTGCCGTTGAGGAAGCCTTCGAGCTTGGCTCCGCGATTGCCGACGTAGGCGATATCGAGCAGGGTATTTTTGCCGAGTTCGCGCTGGATGCTGAGGAAGTAGCTTTGGACGTAGCTGTCACGCTTGTCCTTGGGGACCCAGGTGATGTTGTCGGTGGCGGGGTTGAAGGCGGTGACGAGGGCAGAGGGGAAGCCCTGATCGATGGTGGCGTAGCAGCTCGGTTGAGTACCGCCGATGGGGATGATCTGCGCAGGGAGAGTGGTGCACTTGCTGGTGGTGGAGGGGGCGATCTGCGAGACGGCTGCGAACTGTGCCTGGGGTGCATTGATGCCGGTGATGTTGCCGGAACCGGCGCGGGTGTAGTGGACGAAGCTAACGCCGTATCC
>JANYER010000173.1 GCA_025359825.1 Granulicella sp. | reverse complement strand
GATACCAAGCATCACCCAACCGATAGATGCCGCCGCCCTCCAGCATCAGGCAGCCGTGCTCCATTACGTGGACCTCTACCATGCTCAGCGAAGCGCCCGGCTGATACGTCATCGTGTTCACCGCCATATCGAACGAGGCGGTCGCAGGCAGCAAGCTCCGCACCTCCAGGTACGGATCGCCGTTTAGCGCTACCGGCTCAATCTTGCTCTCATTGCCAACCAGCAGGGCGGCGGCAGCAGTCCCGTCCAGAGTTTGATACGCTTTCTCAACTACGGCAAGGCGAGACTTTACGCTGGCCGTTATCGCATGCTCTTGCCCCGCAGGGATGTACACGTAGCCACCGGCATGAAGAGTTTGGAAGCTCGTCCCCGTAGCCAGGTCCACACTGCCATCCAGCACATACACAAACCGTTGCGCTGCCGTCGTCCCCAGTGTCCCCTCGGCCTCCAACTCGGCGGTATATTGCGTAAACGCCGCGCCACCCGCAGGCGAAGCGTGCACGATCGCAGTCGCCAGCGTCATCCCCGGCAACGCCGCCCGCACAAATGTATCCGGAGTATGCAGCAGATGGTCGCGCTGGTGGCTGCTGCGTGTATGTCCTAGCTGATGCATGTGCGCTACTCCTCGGCCTTCGTACTGGTGTGTCTGTCACTTAGCAAACTCAAAAATTCCATCCCCGCCTCCAGCGCCGCTGCCACATCCTTCGCCAGCACCGCCTCCGCCGGATGATGGCTCAACCCACCCGGACTGCGTAGAAACATCATGCAGCTCGGCACCTTCTCCGCGAGGATCATCGCATCATGGCCTGCGCCGCTCATCATCCGCACTGGCTCCACGCCTGCGCCTCGCACCGCAGTCTCCAGCAGATTCGCCAGTCCGGAATCCATCGGCACTGCATCCTGGTCCATCGTCTGTCTCCAGCCAAACTCAACCCCGCGCCGGTCCGCCGCCTGCTGTGCCTCCAGCAGAATCTTGTCCAGTGCGGCGTACCGTACCTGGTCCTCGGCATGACGCAGGTCCAGCGTCGCTGCGACGTCACCGGCGATCACATTGCCCGCCCCCGGCAGCACATCAATATTCCCAACCGTTGCGACCAAGCCATCGCGCGCAGAAGCAATCCGCTCCACCGCAACGATCCACTCAGCCGCCGCCGCCAGCGCATCGTGCCGCAGCCGCATCGGGGTTGTGCCAGCATGATTGGCCTTTCCCGTAAAGCTCGCAAACAACCGGCTCTGCCCGACGATCGCATCCACTACGCCCAACGGCCGCCCCAGGCTCTCCAGCAGAGGGCCCTGCTCAATGTGCATCTCCAGATACGCAAACGTCCCGGGCAAAATCGTCGCCGCAGCCAT
The DNA here is from genome assembly GCA_025359825.1 of Granulicella sp. Taxonomy (GTDB): domain Bacteria; phylum Acidobacteriota; class Terriglobia; order Terriglobales; family Acidobacteriaceae; genus Edaphobacter. The sequence continues at coordinate 5,615 of JANYER010000173.1, read as the reverse complement.
CGCAGCCGGGTCCAGACCGAAGTTGCGAATCGAATCGCTGAGGCTCATGCCGTGCACGTCGCGCAGCTTCAACGTGTCGCTGTCCAGCGTACCCGTCAGCGCCATGCTGCCCAGAAACGGCTTGCTGAACCGGACTCCTTCTTCTTCTGAGAAGCCCACCACCTCAATCGCAAACGGAAGCGGTTGTCCCGCCAGCTCTTCCACTAAGGCAATCCCCAACACCACACCCAGCACACCATCGAACGCACCCGCATTCGGAACCGTATCCAGATGCGACCCCACAATTAGTACCGGAGCGTCAACCGTAGCCCCGGCAAACAAGCCACGCAGATTGCCCGCGGCGTCCACTCGCACCGTGATTCCGGCCTGCACCATCCAGTCGTGCAGCAGAGCATGCACCCCGCGCACCGAAGGCGAAAGGAACGTCCGCGTAATCTCTCCCGGCACGTCGGTCCACTCCGCAATCTCGCGGCAGCGGCTGATGATGCTCTCTCCCCGGGCGATGCTGGCAACCTCTGTCACTCTCATAGGCACAAATAGGTCCGTCTAGCTCTTCCGTATAACACGCGCTTCAATATAGCCATGCGGCTCGTCGATCGGTACAAAGATCTCATTTGGGTTGTCCTGCCCAAAGCGTGACAGGTCGACCGGAATACAGTGCTTGTTCGGCATCGCCATCGTAATCTCAGCGACCTCGGGTACTGCGGCCAGCGCACTCTCCGCCATGGCGTAGAGCGTCTGTTGGACGGATTTGCTGTCATGCCCGGCAAACGTCGCCAGCATCGTCTCGCGCATCTTAGTCCGCACAGCTTCATAGTCCAGGCCATCGACACTATACGTCCACTCTGCCTTCAATGCCGTACCGAAGAGCCGGTCGCTGGTCTCCTTCAGCGTTGTGAGCGACTCCTGGATATAGCCTTCGAAGCCTGACTTTGCCGTCTTCAAAATCACCAGCTCATCTACTCCCGAGACCACCGTAAAGACGCCACCCTGCGCACGCTCCACGCGGGTCGTCTGTAGCTCATTCGAGCCGCGCATAAAGCTGTCCGGATGCGGCTTGCCATTCATCGTCAGCCGCTTCCACATCGCACTGCTGATGCAGACCTCTGCCGAGCTTACCTGCGCGTTCCGTCCCAGCAGGAAGTCAACCAGTTCCATCGCGTACGCTTCCATCGAAGTCGCCGTAGAGCTGCGTGCCACGGAGTACACCGTGTTCTTCATCGTGTCCGTCGCCAGAATCTTGCTGTTATCGCCATCCACATGTGCGCTGTCGAAGTCGCCGCGCAGCAGTACCTGCACCGTCCACTCGCGCAGGTCGTTGCCTGCGGCACTGCGCGTCACCTTCACGAGCCGGACACGTGATTTTCCGTAACGGTTTTCAGCCAGAGCAAACATGCAATCAGCTCCCTCGATAGGTCGTGTAGCCGTTGGCCGTCAGCAGCAACGGGATGTGGTAATGCTGCTCCGGGTCGGTGACCGTAAATACGATCTCAACATAAGGATAAAGACCCGTCAGCTTCTGCGCGTGGAAGTACTCCGACGTCGCAAAGTAAATCTTATAATCTGTGGCCCGCAGCGGATGCTCGCCCAGCAGCGTCTTGCAGCGTCCATCGTTGTCCGTGCGGCCAGCGCCAATCTCATGCCAGGCACCCCCTGCAGGATTGTCGCGAAACTCAAATAGTTTCAGCGCCACGTTGCTCCCGGGTCGTCCCACTGCTGTATCCAGAATATGTGTCGAAAGTCCCATGCGGTTACTCCGCCTCCATCCAACGCTTCAGCCGAAGCGCGGTGATCTGTCGTTGCTGCTCGGCCGCTTCCTGCATCTCTTTCACATCGTCGTTGTTCATCCGTGCCTCCAGAGCCGCCAGTATCTCGACTGCGCTCCGTCCGCTCGCGCAGATGATAAAGATACGCCCGAAGCGTTCTTCATATCGATGGTTGCTGTCCTTCAACGCGACCTTCGCCGCCTCATCCGCCGTCAGAGCTACCGATTGCTCCTGCGCCGAAGACCGTAAGGATTCCGTGGTCGCATCCTTCTGTGCCTTCTGTTCCCCAATCCTGGGATGGCTGTCGAAGGCCTCCCGCCAGTCCTGCTCCGGCAGCGCCAGCCACACCACGCTCGATTCCCGCAGCAACGCCGCTTCATCCGTTAGCGGTCTTCGCGCAGCCAACTGTGCAGCCCACGCCCTCGAACCGCAGCAGGGAAGCACTACGGCCGCCGCAGCCTCCGCGTCTAACGAGTTCCACTGCTCGAGCACAGCATTCATAGGAAGTACTAGGATAGCCTGACCTCGCGCCCCACGGCAGCCGTGGCAAACTCTCCGCCCCGATAAACGGGCTCACTCCGCAGATACGTCGCCTGCACCACACCGCGCAGCGTCTCTCCCACATACGGCGACACCGCATGACGGAAGTGCAGTACCTCCGGCGTCACCGTAAAGCTCGCCTTCGTATCGAACACGGTAAAGTTGGCCTCGCGTCTCGCCACTAACGCCCCAGCCTGATCCGCGATGCCCGCCAGCGCAGCCGGAGCAGCGCTCATCCAGCGCACAATCTCCTCCAGCCCAAACCCTCGCCGCAAGCACTCCGTGTAGATCACCGGTAGCACTACGGAGAGCCCCGCCACCCCACCCCATGCGAGGTCGAATCGACCACCCTCTATACCCTTCATCTCCGGGGGGCATGGCGAGTGGTCGGTCACGATCATGTCGATGTCGCCCGCGCCCAGTGCCTGCCACAGCGCCTCGCCATTCGTTCGGCTACGAATCGGCGGAGCGCACTTCCACAGCGTCGCTCCATCGGCAATCCGCTCCGCGCAGAAGTGCAGGTAGTGCGGACAAGTCTCCACCGTTACCGGCAGACCCTCCGCCCGCGCCGCGCGCAACTCAGCCAGCGCCAACGCCGTAGACAGGTGCACGATGTGCAGCCGGAAGCCATACCGCCGGCACAGCCGAATCATTAGTTGGATGGCCTGCAACTCCGCCTCATCCGGTCGAGAAGCAAGGTACGTCGCATACCTTCGCCAGTCCGCATCACGCAACCCGGCAGCAGCATCATCAATTGGCCCAGCCAGCTCCGCATGTACCAGCAGCGGCAGGCCGGATTGCGCAATCGCTGGCAACGCGGCCTCCAACTGCTGCTGGTCAATCATCGTAAAGCCATCGCATCCCGGATAGATCAGAAAGCACTTAAAGCCCGGCACACCCGCCGCAGCCAGTGGAAGAATATGCTCCTGGTTGTCCGCCACTGCCCCACCCCAGCTCATCCAGTCGATCTGGCACTCCCCCGCCGCCTCCTCGCGTTTCGCTTCGAGCGCCGCTACGGTGGTTGTCTCCGGCAGACAGTTCAGCGGCATATCCACCAGGGTCGTATAGCCACCCGCCGCAGCCGCACGCGTCGCCGTCCGGAAGCCCTCCCACTCGGTCCGTCCCGGCTGGTTGATGTGGACGTGCGTGTCCACTAAACCAGGCAGCAGAGCAGCGTCGCCAAAGTCCTGCACCACAGCATCGCGCGGCACCTCGGCAGCGTCGCACACCGCCACAATCCGGCCTGCGTCTACTAACAGGGCACCGGCCCGTATCCCTTCCGGCGTCACCACTCGTTTCGATAGGAAGGCATATGCCATAATCTTGATTATCCGCGACTTCTGCGCGGCTGGAACGACGATCTTGGTGCACCCGCGAAGCAAGCAAGTCAATCAGACGACGCGGACCAGCCAGGCAGTCGTTTCATAAAGGATACGCAACCCAATGCAGGGAAATCCAGCCTTCATGCAACAGGCCATCGAGCTGGCGACTCAGAACGTCATCACCGGCCGTGGCGGACCCTTCGGAGCCGTCATTGTGCGCGACGGCCAGGTCCTCGCCACCGGCGCCAACTGCGTCACCGCCAGCAACGACCCCACCGCCCACGCTGAGGTTACCGCCATCCGCAACGCCTGCACCCAGCTCGGCAGCTTCACCCTCACCGGCTGCGAAATCTATACCTCCTGCGAGCCATGCCCCATGTGCCTCGCCGCCATCTACTGGGCTCGGCTCGGCGCGATTTATTATGGCAGCACTGCCGCAGAGGCCGCAGCAGCCGGCTTCGACGACGCCTTCCTGTATCGCGAGGTCGCGCTCCCCATCTCCGATCGCACCATCCCCACCATTAACCTCCTGCCCGAGCAGGCCATCTCCAGCTTCAACGCATGGCGTCAGTACGCCGGCAGAATCGACTACTAAGACCATGGCACCGAAATCCAAGCAGCCCGCAAAGAAGGCAGTTAGCCAGCCCGCAAAGCAGCCAGCAGCAGCGAAGCCTGTCAAGGTAGCTCTGCTCGGCTTCGGCACCGTCGGCAGCTCCGTCGCCACCGTGCTCGCTGCGCAGAAGTTCGCCGGCATCCAGCTCACCCACATCTTCAATCGCAACGTGGAGCGCAAGCGCACCTCACCCGCCGCAAAGTTCGTCCCCAAAGACACCATCTGGACCGAGGACATCAACGCCATCCTCGCCTCCGACGTCGATATCATCATCGAGCTTATGGGCGGCCTCAACCCCGTCGAGTCCTGGCTCCGCAAGGCCATCACCTCCGGCAAATCCATCGTCACTGCCAACAAACAGCTCATCGCCTATCGCGGAGCAGGCCTCGCCCGGCTTGCCGCCCAGCACAACGTCCACCTCGTCCATAACGCAGCCGTAGCCGGTGGCGTCCCCGTCATTCCCGGGATGCTCCAGGGCCTCGGTGGCGACCAAGTTACTCGCCTAAGCGGCATCGTCAACGGCACCTGCAACTACATCCTCTCCCGCATGGAGACCGGTGCCGCCTACGCCACCGTCCTCGCCGACGCCCAGCAGCTCGGCTACGCTGAGGCCGACCCCTCCGCCGACGTCGATGGCTACGACGCCCGCGCCAAGCTCTGCATCCTCTCCCGCATCGCCATGCACGCCGAGCTCGATCCCGACGCCGTCGCCACCCAGACCATCTCCACCATCGACGCCATCGACTTCTCCTACGCCAAAGAGCTCAACTGCACCATCCGTCAGGTCTCCCGCGCGCAGCTTGAGGGCACCACCGTCCACGCCCGCGTCGCCCCCATGCTGGTCCCCATGGCCTCGCCCATCGCCTGGTCCCACGGCACGCAGAATATGGTAGTAGTCAGCGGCCGCTTCGGCGGAGACGTCGTCTTCTCCGGCCACGGTGCCGGGGGTGAACCCACCGCTGTAGCGGTCGTCTCCGACCTCCTCGGCGTCGCGCAGGGCTGCAAGTCCGTCTCGCTCCCCGTCCGCAAACGTAAGGTCACCGGTGAGTTCCTCGCTCCCCATTACCTCCGCTTCGTCGTCGACGACAAGCCCGGCATAGTGTCTGCCATCGCCGGAGCCCTCGCCAAGGTCGGTGCCAACATCGACTCCATCCTCCAGCGCCCCGGCTACCCCAAACACCGCCTGCCCTTCGTCGTCACCACCGAGCCCTGCCTCACCTCCACCATCGAAAAGGCCGTCGCCTCCCTCGCCAAACTTGACTGCATGTTGGAGCGCCCCCTCTGCCTCCAGATCCTCACCATCGAAGACAAACCCGACGAAGCATAAATAACACTGCCCCTGAAGGACGCCGCCAATTCCAAACGATCGCTTCT
>JANYER010000169.1 GCA_025359825.1 Granulicella sp. | reverse complement strand
GACTTAAGTTGGTCGTCGGAGGCGTCGAGCTTGAAGAGGGCGTTGTACTCGGCGATGGCTTCGTCACGCTTCTGAAGCTTGAGGGCGGATTCGGCGAGGAGTAGGTGCGCGTCGGGGTCGGAGGGCTGGTGCTTCACGGCGTCTTTGCTGCGCAGATAGGCGGCGTTCCAGTTGCCGCGGTCCAGGTAGTAACGGGCGACGGTGACGTCTTCGGTGGCGCGATCTTCGTCGGACTGGAGGTTCTTGACCTTGGGGAGCCGGCGGCGGGGAGACTTCTCAGCCGACTCGGCTGCGGGGATGTCTGGGTCGGCGTTGGTGTTTGAGTCACCCGAGGAGGAGGAAGAAGAAGAAGAACTGTCGGGGCTGCTGACGGAGCTGGACTTTCCAGGCTGCGGTGCTTCACCGGGGTAGGGGAAGAGTTTGGACGGGCTGGCCGGTGGGGCTCCCGGAGCATCATGGGCATCGGGAGACGCAGGCAGGTTCGATGGGAGCTGGTCCACCTGCTTCGGGGGTGCTTGCTTCGCGGGTTCACCGGGGTACGGGAACTCTTGTGCAGGCTGTGCAGGAGCTTTCTTCTCGGCAGGAGGGGTTGGGCACGGATTGGTGGTACAGGGCTTTTGGGTCGGAGTTGCCGGGGCTTGAGCTTGTACGACCACGGAGGACACGAGCAGTCCCAATAGGACGGGTGGGATGCCCTGAGCGAACGTCCGGAATTTAATACCTACAACCATGGTCTCCAGTTTACTTCGATGCAACTGTTCTTTGGACGGATCGAGCTGGGGATTTGTTGGGTGGTTTGTTATATTCGGTTCGAGACGTGTTCGCCTCAAATTCCCTTTTGTAGACAGTTCTGTGGGTCAATAATTCTGTGGGGCAACGGGTCATCGAGCTTTCAGGCTCTGTGGTGCCGTGTTCTTGTTCGTTGCTTTGCAGTCCTTTCATCCTTATTTCTGGAGTTCTTTCTTCATGCAGAGCGGCCTTGTTATACGTTCTTCTTCGATTCATGCGGCTGGGTGCTACACCACAAGGGCATTTAAAAAAGGCGACCGGGTGTGCGAGTATGACGGCCCCCGGTTTACCAAGGATCAGGCCGACGAACGGTATGCAGACCGGTCTATTACCTACCTGTTCAGTTGTGGAGATACAGGAATGGTGATCGATGGGTTTGGCAGTGCGATGTTCATCAACCACTGCTGCGAGCCAAACTGCGAGACCGAAGAGGTGGAGGGTCGCATCTTCGTGTGCGCGGTACGGGACATCGCCGCCGGGGAGGAGCTGACGTATGAGTACCACCTGTACGACAGCGACGATGCGGAGGGTGACTGCTACTGTGGCGCGGCCAAGTGCCGAGGAACGATGTTCAGCAAGGATGAGCTGAAACGGCGAGCACGGAAGGCAACCCGCGAGGCTGCAAAGGCGAAGAAGACGGTAAAGACCAAGGCGTAGGTCCGGCCTGGAGCGGTGGGAATTGGGCAGGTGTCCTGAGCGATACAATAAAGGTTCGGCGTATGGTTGAGCTGAAACTTTTTGGGGTTTGTTTTTCTTTCTATGGCTTATCAAGTTCTGGCACGTAAATACCGACCTCAGCGCTTTGCGGATGTTGCGGGGCAGGATCACGTCACGGTGACGTTGATGAATGCGTTGACCCAGCAGCGCATCGCGCACGGATACATCTTCAGCGGACACCGAGGCATTGGGAAGACGACCATCGCGCGCATCCTGGCGATGGCTCTGAATTGCCGCAACACTATTGGCAGTCCTGAACGGCCAACTGCCGAGCCGTGTGAGGTGTGCGAGAGCTGCACGGAGATTCGCGCCGGCAATGCGGTGGACGTGATTGAGATTGACGCCGCCACCAACCGCGGCATCGACGAGATTCGTGAACTACGCGATGCGGCACGCTACCGGCCGGCACGGGACAAGTACAAGATCTACATCCTGGATGAGGCGCACCAGATTACTGACGCAGCGTTCAACGCGCTGTTGAAGACTTTGGAGGAGCCACCGGATCACATGGTCTTTATGATGGCGACTACGCAGCCGGAAGACATTCCCCAGACGGTGCGATCTCGGTGCCAGCACTTCAGCTTTCACGCAGTGAAGTTGGTGGACATTCTGGGCGAACTGCGCGGGATCGCGGAACGCGAAAATCTGGATGCAGATGATGCTGCGCTGGGGTTACTGGCCGAGGCTGGCGATGGGTCGATGCGCGATGCGCTCTCGATCATGGATCAGGCGATTGCGAGTGCTCCGGTGGAAGAAGGCCGGGCGAGGCTGGATGCAGCGCAGATACGGGAGTTGATGGGGACGGTCCCGAACGCTGCGTTTGAGTCCATCTTTGAAGCCGTAAACGCGAACCGAAGCTCTGAAGTGATGACGTTGGCAAACCGTCTGCTGGATGCCGGAAACAGTCCGGCGCAGTTAGCACGGCAATGCGTGCGGTATCTGCGCAATTGCGTGATCGCGAAGGTGGCAGGGATTGGAACCGATGGCGAAGGTGCCGACGGTGCGGCGGGTGAGTTGCTGCAGATCTCTGCCGACGAGCAGAGACGCGCGGGGCGGACTGCATCGTTGTTTACCGAAGAGGAGTTGACGCGCTTTCTGCAGATGATGCTCCGGACCTTCGATGAGCTTGGATATAGGCAAGAGCAGCGCTTCCACTTTGAGCTTGGCCTGTTGAAGCTGGTGCATCTGCGCCGTTTACTTCCAGTAGAAGAGCTGTTGAGCAAGTTCCCTGTTGGCGCTGGTGCGCGTGCTGGATCTAGTGGACCCGCTGCGGTAAAGAGGCCAGTAACCGGCGGTACGCCAAGTGGCAGCGGAAGTTCGACTTCTAGTGTTGCTGACGGTTCATCGAACGTAGTAGCAGCGAAACCTTCGTTCTCTCCGTTTGAGCAGAGCAAGAAGCGGTTCGATGAGAGAGCTCCTGAAGCGGTCGTGAAGGTTGTTGAGCCGGTGGCCGCTCCGCGAGTGATGACGGCTACTCCGGTTGAGGTGAAGGTACAGGTCGTGCAAACTCCCCGGGCTGCAGTCGTTGCGAGGGAAGCTGTGCCGACTGCTTCAATTGGAGTCGCCGTGGCAGAGCCGGACCCAGAGGTTGAGTCGGTACATGCACCTGAGGTTCAGCCGGCAACTGCTACGGAGACTGTTGCGGAGACCCTTACAGAGACTGTTGAAGCGGGTTCGGAGGCGGTTGAGTTTCAACGGGCTGCTTTCGAGGCGTTGCAGGCAGCAACCATGCAGCGTACCGCTGCGGATGCACTGGACGACGCGGAGTGGACGGTCGTGGGGAGCGAGCTGCGAGTGCAGATGCAGGTATCGAAGACGATGCTGCCTACGGTAATTAATGCAGAGGCGGAGAAAATTCTTCGCGCGACTGTACGCGAGCGTGGCGGAGCAGCCCTGAAGGTGGTGCTGCTGCCCGGGGTTAGCGGAGCGACTGCAGCAGCAACGAAGAAGCCTCGTACGGCGAAGAGTGGCTCCGTAGAAGAGATCGCGGCGAAGCATCCTGTGGTGCAGGAGGCGCAACGGCTGTTTGGTGCGGAGATACGGAACGTCATTGATCTGCGCGACGACAACTAACAAGACTGGAGTGGTTATGAATTTTTCCGATCTGGGAAAGATGAAAGAGATGTTGGGTCAGGCGAAGCAGATGCAGGAGCAGATGGAGCGCAAGCTCGCTGAGACTGTCGTTGAGGCCAGCACCGGCGGTGGGGTGGTTACGGTGCGGATGAATGGCAAGAAGGAAGTGCTCAAGCTCAGTATCGAGCCTTCTGCGATTGGGAGTGCGGGCAGCGACCTGGAGCTACTGGAAGATCTGATTACAACAGCGGTCAACGAGGCTGGACGACGTGCGGATGAGGCAATGAAGTCCAACGTGGCCGGGATGATGGGTGGCCTGGGTCTTCCGGATCTGCCGGGGTTGAGCTAGTGGCCAGTAACTTCGGAA
>JANYER010000152.1 GCA_025359825.1 Granulicella sp. | reverse complement strand
GGCGCAGCGGGCCAAGGGTCGGTTGACCGTTCGGGAGCGTTTGGCGCTGCTGCTGGATGAAGGTACGGAGCTGATGGAGCTGGGGTTGTGGGCGGCGCATGGGATGTATGCGGAGTATGGTGGCGCTCCGGCGGCGGGGGTGGTGACGGGGTTGGGACGGGTGTGTGGGCGGCTGTGCATGATCGTGGCAAACGATGCGACGGTGAAGGCAGGGGCGTTCTTTCCGATGACTGCGAAGAAGGTGCTGCGGGCGCAGACGATTGCGCTAGAGAACCGCATTCCTACGCTGTACCTGGTGGACTCTTCCGGGGTGTTTCTGCCGTTGCAGGAGGATGTGTTTCCGGATACGGATGACTTTGGGCGGGTGTTTCGGAATAACGCGGTGATGAGCTCGCTCGGGGTTCCGCAGATTACGGCGATTATGGGGATGTGTGTTGCGGGTGGGGCGTATCTGCCGGTGATGACGGATACGGTGTTGATGACGGAAGGATCGGGCTTGTTCCTGGCCGGGCCTTCGCTGGTGCAGGCGGCGATTGGTCAGAAGACGGGTGCGGAAGAGCTGGGTGGGGCGGCGATGCATGCGGAGATTTCAGGGACGGTGGACTTCAAAGAAGCCAACGACCATTTGTGCCTGGCACGGTTACGTTCTTTGGTGGGGAAGCTGGGGGCTTCTGCGAAGGCTCCGTATAGTGTGGTGGAGTTTGATGCGGTGCAGGATGCTCCGAAGTTTGCGGCGGAGGAGTTATACGGACTACTGGATCCTGCGCCGGGGGCGAGCAGCATTTACGACATGCGCGAGGTGATTGCGCGGGTGGTGGACCGGAGTGAGTTCGATGAGTACAAGGCGGACTTTGGCCGGACGGTTCTTTGTGGTTATGCGCGGATCGGTGGGCGGGCGGTGGGGATTGTCGCGAACCAGAAGACGAACCAGGCTACGACGGTAAGCACAGGGCCGGCGGCGGGGACGAAGCGGACGGAGTTTGGCGGGGTGATCTATACGGAGAGTGCGCAGAAGGCTGCGCGGTTCATCATGGACTGCAACCAGAGTTTGGTGCCGCTGATCTTTCTGCATGACGTGAACGGCTTTATGGTGGGGAAGGATGCGGAGTGGAGCGGTATCATTCGTGCCGGGGCGAAGATGGTTTCGGCGGTGGCGACGAGCGTGGTGCCGAAGATAACTGTCATCGTTGGAGGCAGCTTTGGGGCGGGGCACTATGCAATGTGTGGGAAGGCTTATGATCCGCGGTTTTTGTTTGCGTGGCCGACCGCTCGATATGCGGTGATGAGTGGAGCTTCGGCTGCTACGACACTGGCTGAGGTGAGGGCGAAGCAGGTGGAGCGGGGTGGGACGGCTTTGTCGGACGCGGATAAGAAGGCGATCTTCGACGAGATCAAGGGTGCTTATGATGCGCAGGCCGATCCCCGGTATGGGGCGGCTCGGCTTTGGATTGATTCTATTATTGATCCGGCGAAGACGAGGGAGGTTTTGATGACTGCTTTGGAGGCTACGGCGCTGAATGCAGAGGTGGGGCGGTTCAATGTGGGGGTTTTGCAGACGTGATTATGTTTCGTACCCATCTGTTCCTGATGCTAGGTGTTCTTTTCACGCCATTTGCTCTCTTGGTGTTGCTCGCTTCAGCAGGGTTCGGACATGGCAATTACGTCTGGGCTAGGATCGTTCTACCCTTTACCTGTGCGGCGATGGGACTTTACCCAGGAGTAGAATTGATCTTTTAGCGTTTTTGCAATGGCCTGTTTATGGGTGGCTGATTGACAGAGATACTCGCAAAGCTCGCACATTGATTACCATCGCAGTCGCTCATAGTGCTCTCGTCTTTTGGCTATTTAGGAAGAGTGGAGAAAGCTTTCGATGAGTGAGATGAATGAGGTTTTGCAGACGTGATACCGCGCCGGACTTTTGTGCTAGTGAAGAAGGTCTCGCCAAATGTACGAGGTATAGCTTGAGACAAATAGTGCGCAATTTATTCACTGTCCTGAGCGTTCTGGGTCTAATAGCGGCCTTCTCAGTTTATATGGCTAGTTTTGCGGGACTAACGATGGAATGGCTTGGAATGGGAGTGTTTATTCTTCATGGCGGAATTTTCCTCATCGCTATCCCTTTAGCTGTCGTTCAACGTGTCAGTTTTTCAGGGGAAGTGAGAGAAGATAGTTATGCGCCTGAAACCAAGCCAGCATGGGCTTCTCGCGGGTTGAATTTTTGCGGGCTATTCTTTTTTCTTAATTTTGTAGCTTTCTTATGGATGAGTCACGCTGCATCGCCCGAGATTGTGGACAGCAATTTTGTCCTGAGTGACCACGGCCACATCGTCAGGTCACTAACTTCCGCAGAGTACTGGAGATTGAAGGCCGCAGAGTTGCGCCTGTTCGCTGCTGGCTGGATAGCGTTTTACTTTTATGCTACAACGTCGTGGCATTTTCTTCGAAGGAGGTTAGGTTGAGTAACTTGGTGAAGATTATTGAGTGTCCGCGGGATGCGTGGCAGGGGCTGCCGGTGAAGATGGCGGCGGAGTTGAAGGCGGATTATTTGCGGACACTGGTGGCGGCTGGGTTCAAGCATATCGATGCGGTGAGCTTTGTTTCGGCGGCGGCGGTGCCGCAGATGTCGGACTCGGAGCGGGTGTTGGAGTATCTTGATCCTCCAGATGATGTGGAGATTATTGCGATTGTGGTGAATGCCAAGGGGGCGGAGCGGGCGGTGAAGACGGGGGCGGTGTCGACGCTGGGGTTTCCATATTCGGTGTCGCCGGGGTTCCTGCAGCGGAATCAGAATATGACTCCGGAGGAGAGCCTGGAGGCTCTGGAGGCGGTGGGAGAGATTGGGTACAAAGCGGGGATGGATGTGGTGGCGTACATCTCGATGGCGTTTGGGAATCCTTATGGCGATGCGTGGGACATTGATGAGGTGGTGGCGGCTTGCGACCTGCTGGTGGACTCGGGGGTGAAGCAGATTTCGCTGTCGGATACGGTGGGGCTGGCTACTCCGAAGCTGATTGCGGATGTGGTGAGCGATGTGATGGCGGTGCATGATGCTGTTGAAATTGGCGTGCATTTGCATGCCCGCTATGACGATGCGGCGGGGAAGATCGAGGCGGCTTACCGGGCTGGATGCCGGCGGTTCGATGCGGCGATCGGCGGGCTGGGTGGGTGTCCGCTGGCGCAGGATGCGTTGGTCGGGAATATTCCTACGGAGACGCTGATCGCTGTGTTGAAGGAGATGGGAGCAGAGTTGCCGGAGCTAAGGCCGCTGGATGGTTTGATTGCTGGAGCGGCTGAGATTGCGCGGAAGTTTGGGGCTAAGGTGCAGTGAGGCGGCAAGGCTAGGATAGGAGATTAGCTAGCTTGATTGCAGTTGGCGTTATTTGAATTTGCGTCGGGACATTTTCAGCAGGAAAAGAGAGTATGCCCCAGGGGTTAAAGCCCAGGGTTTTTTAGTGGATGTAGAGGCCCAAGGAGACCCAAGCTAAAGCATGGGGCTACCAGCCTTGGGTTACCTAGAGGCACAGATTTCTGCTGTGTGTACATGATTGGAGGCGGGATGTTCAAGACGATTCTGGTGAGCGAGGTGGAGGGGGTTCGGACGATTACGTTGAATCGTCCGGAGCGGCGGAATGCGATGACTCCGGAGATGCAGGAGGAGTTGATCGCGGCGTTTGCGGAGGCTGGGGCGGCGAAGAGTTGCCGGGTGGTGGTGCTGCGGGGGGCGGGTGAGGCGTTCTGCGCGGGGCTGGATCTGGAGGTGCTGAAGGCTTCGGTGGGTGCGAGTGCAGAGGCGCATCGTGCTGATGCGGCGCGGGTGGGTCGGCTGTTCCGGGCGCTGTATGAGCTGGAGAAGCCTACGATCGCAGCGGTGCACGGAGCTGCGGTCGCGGGTGGGACGGGACTGGCGACGCTGTGCGACTTTACGGTGGCGACGGGGGCGGCGAAGTTTGGATATACGGAGGTGA
>JANYER010000113.1 GCA_025359825.1 Granulicella sp. | reverse complement strand
CACGGGGGTCTACGGCGAGGGTGACACCTACCTTTTCAGCCAATGCTCGGCGGTACTCGTTGGGGTCGGAGATGACGACGTGGCGGGCCCCGGCGTGGCGAGCGACGGCAGCGGCCATGATGCCGATAGGTCCGGCCCCGGTGACAAGGACGTCTTCACCCAGGGTAGGAAATGCTAATGCCGTGTGGACGGCATTGCCGAGCGGGTCAAAGATGGAGGCGATTTCCAGCGAGATGCCTTTGGAGTGCTGCCAGATGTTGGACATGGGCAGGACGACGAACTCGGCGAAGGCTCCGTTGCGATTGACGCCGACGCCCATGGTATGGGCGCAGAGATGACGACGGCCGGCAAGGCAGTTGCGGCAGCGGCCACAGACGACGTGACCTTCGCCCGAGACGATCTGGCCGATGGCGATGTCTTCAACGTTCGAGCCGGTGGCGACGACCTCGCCGACGAACTCGTGCCCGATGGTGAGGCCGGGTTTGATGACCGAGGAGGCCCAGGCGTCCCACTCGTAGATGTGGAGGTCGGTGCCGCAGATGCCGGTGTAGAGGACGCGAATCTTGACGTCGTTGATGCCCATTTCGGGTTCAGGTACGTCTTCGAGCCAGATACCGCGTTCTGCGCGGCTTTTTACGAGTGCCTTCACTTTGATGCCTTTCCGCTGGGCTGCTTCTGTGGTGCACGATGGCACCGGCTACTTGGGCGGGCCACAGATGGCTTTGGTTGTCTGGCCTTCACTATTTTACCGCTGGGTGGGAGTTAGTGGCGGGCCACCTTTACGGCATCCACAACGCTACTGGGTGAGGCGGGCGCGTGAGACGTAGGCGGTGGAAGTGTCGTCCTTGTTGCTAGCGGTAGCGATGTAGGCACTTCCGTCGGAGTCGAGGGCTACGGTCGGATAGCGATCTGTGTTTGGAGTTCCGGGGATAGCTTGCGGCGCAGTGACCTTACCGTTTGCGTTGATAGCCACGACGTAGCTTGAAAAGCTGCCCCATGAACCGTCGGCAGATGGAGTTCGGGCTGAGAAGGTCAGCATCGCTTTGCCGTCGTCGGTTGCGGCGAGGTACGGATGGTTGGCCCCGGGGATGCTGGCGTCGACCGGGAAGGGTGGCAGAAAAGATTGCCCACCGTCGTTGGACTGGGCGAGACGCAGACCGGGGCGATCTCCACCTGCGGAGTACCAGGCGATGAGGAGCCTCCCATTCTGGACGGCCATGACGGGTCCGGACTCAGGGCAGCCGAGGATGTGCCAGCGGTCGAGATTGACACGCACGGGCGCGCTGAAGTGTTCGCCGGAATCGTCGGAAGTGGCGACTGCGATATCGCGCTCGTTTTCTCCGTAGACATGGCGGTAAGCGACGTAAACCTTGCCGTTGGGGCCGAATGCGAGCGAAGGACGGCAGCAGGGGCAGGAATCCGTGGCGACCTTAATGTTCGTATGGAAGGTGAGGCCTTTGTCGGTGGAGCGGGCAAGGTAGATGTTGAAGGTGCCGGGGGTTCCTTTGTCGCGGCCATCGAGCCAGGTGGCGTATACGTCGCCGTTGGGGGCGAGGCCGAGGGACGGGAAGCCGGAGTAAGACGTATCCGTTGGGACCTTGTCGGTAACTGGAATGCCAACGGGAACCTTTGCGTCCATACCGCTGGAGCGAGCCAGTAGGATACGGGAGATAGGTGTGCCGGTCGGCGATACTGACCGATCCATCCAAAGTGCGTAGGCGTACATGGCGCGGGAGATGAGTTGGGGTGCGTTCTCGGACGAGGCGTTGACTGCGCTGCCCTCTGCACTGAGGCGCTGCGGAGTCATCCAATGCTCGCCGCCATCGTGGGACATGCGGAGGTTGAGAGTGCCAGCCTCGTGGGAGCCTTCGACGGTGAGGAGGTAGAGACCTCCAGCAACGGTGCTGCCGACTACGGGTCGGCGCGCGTTGGATGCAATCTGGAGCGGTTGTGGCTCGAAGCGGTAGGCGGGTTCACGGGTGAGGGTGAAACCGGATTTCGAGCGCGGATGCAGGTAGAGAAAAACGACGGCGGCTAGAACAAGAATGGCGGCAACTACTGTGGGGATCGGTTTGCTTTTCATAAGGGCTTTCTTGTCCTGGTGCAGTACTAGTTCTGGATGTCTATCTTTTCAGACGGTTCGCTCTACTGGCTTATTATCTTGAGATGGAAATCAAACGCAATGGTTCGCAACCTTCCGTCGCTGGGTTCTCCGAGTGGTTTACGGGTACGGTTCGGATTGACCCTCTGTTTCAGGCTCCGGACCCAGCATTCGTGCAAGGCGCATGCGTCACCTTTGAGCCGGGTGCCCGGACGGCCTGGCATACCCATCCCCTCGGCCAGACTTTGATCGTGGTGGCAGGTCTCGGAAGGGTACAGCGCGAAGGTGGATTGATGGAAGAGATCCGCCCAGGCGATGTGGTGTGGTTCTCTCCCGGTGAAAAGCATTGGCATGGCGCGTCTCCGGTAAATGCTATGACCCATATTGCGATCCAGGAGAAGCTGGATGGCAAGGTAGTGGATTGGATGGAACACGTAAGCGACGAGCAGTACGGGGTCTGACAGTAAAATCTGCCAGACCCATGAGAACGAGCCTGCTTAGAACGTGAGACGCAGGGCTAGTTGTACACTGCGTGGATCGCCAACTGCGGTGGGCGGGCCGAAGGTAGCGGATGGTGTGGTGGGGTAGGTTCCAGAGCCGAAGGTGGCGGTGGGGACTTGGTTATTGCGATGGTTGAGGGCGTTGAAGGCTTCGGCGATTCCCTGCAATTTGAAGCGCTCTCCTAAGGACATGGTTCGGCTGAGGCGGGCGCTGAGGGTGAAGGTGTCGAAGCCGATGCCCACGTTGCGTCCGATGACAGTACCGGGCAGCGAGTTGGAACAGGTGTTCGCGGCGTTTGCCGTCAGTACATAGCCAGGAGCGCAGGGGCGCATTGCTACTGCCTGAATGCTGTTGGTGCCAGTGGTCACGTTGAACGGCAGAGCAGAATAATACTGCAGCACACCTCCGAGAAGAAATCCGTGCGTCAGATGACCGAGCAGAGTGTTGGCGTTGGCATACGAGGTGTGGGCGGTGGCGTCGAAGACGACACGATGGCGCTGATCGTCGTCGGAGCGGCTGCGATCCATCGCGAGGTTGAAGTTGTTGAGCGGCGAGCTGAAGAAAAACTCGCCGACGTTATCGATTGCCTTTGACCAAGTGTAGGAGACGCGGTAGCTACCCCAGCGGGCGGGACGCTGCACGTAGGAGATGGAGAGTCCGTCGTAGTAGGAGTCGGCAGAGGCGACGTACTGCTTGTTATTGGCGTACGTGTTGTTAGGACGGCAAAGGTTGATGGGATC
>JANYER010000098.1 GCA_025359825.1 Granulicella sp. | reverse complement strand
CGGGAACCGGCACGCTCACCGTTGCCCTAGGAAGCGGCGGCACGCAAACCCTCTCAGGGGCGAATACATTCACCGGCGCAACTGCGGTGAACAGTGGCTCGCTGTTCCTAGGCAACGGCGGTAGCCTTGCGGGTACCGCAGTGACCGTAGGTGCCGCTACCTTTGGCGTCAGACAAAGTGCCAATAGTACCACCAACACCCTGGGCGGTAGCCTCACAATGAATGCTGGGTCGGCTCTTAGCATGGCTGACACGTTTACCAGCACCTTGAATGTGACTGGAACGGCAAACCTCTTTGCTAACACGGGCACTGTTCCCACCTACACCTTCGATCTCGGCTCTTCCAGCGCCAACAGGGACCAACTCGCGATCACTGGCGCTGCCAGCTTCACGACTACCGGATCAAAAATTTCACTGAACGTCCTCAGTACCCTAACGACGGGAAATGCTTACACCATCGCCACCGCCGCGTCAGGACTGAATGGTGGGAATGCTTGGACGCTTGCCAGCAATCGGCTTGTGGTCGGAAATACTGCCTACGTCGTCACCCTCGCCAACACAGCAACGACCAGCATTGTTACCGTGGGCGCTTCAGGTGCGGCAGCGCTTTACTGGTCGGGTAGTCAAAGCGGGGTGTGGAACACGATCAACTCGGGTCCTTTGAGCAATTGGAATACTACAGAAACGGGCGGTATTAATTCCGGTCTTGTCCCAAACAGCGTCACGGACGTTTATTTCTCAACCTCCTCACCCAGCGCGACCAACCTCACCAATACCCTAGGCGCGAATACCACTGTCAATAGCCTGAACTTTACCGCCGCCAGCAGCGCCACAACCATCAGCGCGGGTAACACCCTCACGATCAATGCGGGCCTCACCGACCTCAGCGCCACGAATCAGACGCTTAACGCTCCCGTCACTCTGGGCGGGGCGCAAACCTGGACTAACAGCGGGACCGCCACTTTAACGGTGGGGGGTGCGCTGACGGCGGGAGCGAATACTCTAACCGTTGCTGGAGCTGGGGCGACCACTCTCGGAGCCATTTCGAGTTCCGGAGCATTGAACTTCACCGGTGCGGGCGCAGTCAACCTCTCCGGCAACTTGAGCGGCACCTCGACGGTGACTACCAGCGGTGGAACCCTAACGTTTGCTGGCACCACCAACGCTCTTAAAACTCTCAACATCAATAGCCTTTTCACTGTTGATATCGGCTCGGGAAATCTCGCCCTGAACAATTCTGGCACCACCACCCTCACCTCCACCACCGGTGGCACCATCAACGCCACCGGCGGCGGCTCGATCACCATTTCCACCGCCGGCGGTACCAACTATGGCGACAATAGCGTGGCCGCCACCAAAACGCTCACGATCAACGCTAAATTGACCGGTGCGGGCGGTTTTGAAATTTTTGGCAACACAGGAACCTTCGTTCTGGGAAATGCCAACAACGACTTTTTAGGGGATATCGAATTCAGCGCGGCCGGCACCATTAGTGTTGCAAGCGTGGGTAACGCAGGCTCCACCACCAGCAACCTTGGCGCAGGCACCAACCTCCTTTTCTTCAGCAATGGTTCCCTGAGTTACACCGGAGCCGGTGAAACCAGCAACCGCGTCATCCAGCTCACTGGCGCTGCCAATATCGGCGGCACCCTTGACGCCTCCGGCACCACCACCAGTGGCAGCCCGCTGAAATTTACGGCAAATGTCCAAAACAACGCCTCTGCCACCGGTACGAACACACTGACCTTGCAAGGCAGCGGCTTCGGTGAAATCGCAGGAACCCTCACGAACCAGACCGCCAACCCAACCACCCGTCTGACCGGCATCACCAAGGCAGGCACCGGCACGTGGACGCTCTCGGGAGCAAATACCTTCACCGGTCCTACGGCGATCCAAAACGGCACTCTGATCGTAACTTCGGCCAGCACCCTCGGCACCGGAGCCCTGACCATGGGCACTGGATCTGCGGCAGTCCTGGGCACGGTGGGCAACTTGACTCTCAACAACGACGCCACCGTCAGTAGCCTCGCCGTCCAGTCCAACACCGCCACCTTGCTGACCACAAATATCAGCCAACTCCTCATCGCCAGTGGCAAGACCCTGACAGTCGGCGGCACGGCCACCGTCGGCCTCGACAACAACGGCACCGCGACAACTACCAACACCGCGCTGGCCACCGGTAGCGCAGGAACGGGTGGCACCCTAACCGTCAATGGAACCTTCAACGTCGGCGTGGCCGAAAGCACCGCAGGCGCCCCCACGGTCGCGAACACCGTGGCCGATCTTTCCGGCCTCAGTAACTTCAACCAGACCGCCACCGCAGGCAGCCTGCTGGTAGGCCCGGGTCCTCAAAACAATGCCAAGCTAACCCTCGCCACCAACAATGCCGTGAACGTCGGCACGATCTCGGTGGGCGACAGCTTCATCGGTGTCGGCGGTGCGGCAGGTGGCAACTACAGTTCCGCTTATAGCACCATCAGCCTTGGCACTGGAACAAACGTGCTGCAGGCCACGACAATCAACATTGGCGCTGGCAAAGGCTCGGGCGCCATCCAATTTGCTTCAGGAGCCGGATCGGTGACGATCAGCGGCACCAATGGCGGGGCCAATCTAGCCGCCATCACCCTCGGCAAAGCGAGCGTCTTCACCTATAACGCAGCAATCAACAACAGTGCATTGCTGCTGGCGGGTCATACCGCGACCGTGAATGCCAGCACCGTGATAGTCGGCCAACAGGCGGGAAATACCGGAGGAGTTCCCATTGCCAACGTGACCTTCGACACCGGCACCTTTAATGCCACCACCATTCAACTCGCCGTATCCACTTCAGGCACCGCAGCCGGAAATGCCCAAGGAACCTTCACCGTCGGCGGCGCAACCGCCAATTCCGCGGCTACCGGAGTTGTGAACGTGACGAATAACTTCCTGCTCGCCTCGAACCTCAACTCGACTGCAGGCGCGACCGGCTCACCCAACGGCACCCTGGTCATCAACGGCGGCACCGTGAACGTGAACGCTGCCGGGAGTCCGACAGGTGGCGTCCTTGACAACAGCAACAGCACGACGGGCAGCAGTGCCACGACGCTGACCCTCGCAGGTGGCACCCTAAACCTCAACGGCGGCATCATCGGTGGCTCCGGCGCCAGCGGCTCCCGGAAAATCACCAACTTGAGCTTCC
>JANYER010000087.1 GCA_025359825.1 Granulicella sp. | reverse complement strand
GTGGATTCCGGAAGGAAGCGGAGCAGTTAGCCTTGCGAGGGTTGCAAGGCAATCCCCCGTCTCCTGTTTCGGAACAACTCCAAAGCACTCTCACCAGGGCTACCAATTATCCTCTGAAACCGATGACGTCACTGAAAACGGCTTCCTGATACTCTGGCACACCTGGACCCGATTCGAAGCGGATCTGACATCTTTCACGCGGCGACTGGATCTCATCCCTTAAAAGATCACTGCCGCATGCGAATATCATTCTAATCGGCCCGCTCGGCAGCGGCAACACTATGATGGCGAGCCGTCTGCCCTGATCCTACCGCCTATGGCGATGGACGAAGCATTGGACGCTATGAAGTTGTACAGAGTCCTTTTTTCTGAGTAAAAGCCATGAACACCACCCCGTAACGCACGAACCCAGGACGCCACCGCTGGCGATCCCCGCGCCTTCCGGCAGGAGAAGCCTCTCACCCCGGCGAACTCTGCTGTGACCAACGTGCGCAGCCTGGAGACCCGTCATGCCCCTGCCGAGCGGAACCATCACCTTTCTTTTTACAGACATCCAGGGCAGTACCAGACTCTGGGAGCAGCATCCTGACGCCATGCGCACGGCTCTGGCACGTCACGACGAATTGCTGCGCCAAGCCATCGAGGATAACGATGGTGTACTATTCAAAACGGTAGGCGATGCATTCTGTGCCGCATTCGCCACCGCTCCGCAGGCCCTTGCCGCCGCTCTAGCCGCCCAATGCGCTCTCCATGCCGAAGCGTGGCCCGATGCCCTTGCCCTCCGCGTCCGCATGGCTCTGCACACGGGAGCCGCCCAACTGCGCGACAACGACTACTTCGGACAGCCCCTCAACCGTGTCGCCCGTCTGCTTTCTGCCGGACATGGCGGACAGACACTCCTCTCTACTGTCGCTTCCGACCTCTGTGCTGACAATCTGCCTGTGGGCGTCACCCTCCTCAACCTGGGAACCCGCACTCTGCGCGATCTGGGCAGGCGCGAAAACGTGTTTCAACTCACGCATCTCGCTCTGCCTGCCGACTTTCCGCCCCTCAAAACTCTCGACAGCCTGCCTAACAACCTGCCCCAGCAACTTACCTCTTTCATTGGCCGCGAGAATGAGATCGAAGCGTGCCGGAGCCTGCTTACAAAGACACGCCTGCTCACCTTCACCGGAAGTGGCGGCGGCGGCAAGACCCGTCTCGCCTTACAAGTAGGGGCTGAGGTACTAGAGGAGTACGCAGACGGGGTTTGGCTGGTCGAACTAGCGGCCCTTACCGAGGCAGGTCTACTGGCTTCCACCATCGCGCAGGGTCTCGGCATTAGAGAGCAGGCCGGACAGACAATCCAGCAGACGCTACTGGACGGTCTCAAAAGTAAGTCCCTCCTGCTGCTCCTCGACAACTGCGAGCATCTTATTTCGGCCTGCGCCCAACTGGTCTCCGCCCTGCTGCGCTCTTGTCCGCACGTCAAAGTGCTGGCGACGAGCCGGGAAGGGCTGGGCATCGGCGGAGAGCAGTCCTATCGGGTGCCTTCCCTGTCCTCGCCCGATCTGAAGCAAAAGGCAACGCCTGAGAGCCTTGCCCCCTACGAAGCAGTACAGTTGTTCATTGATCGTGCCTGCTTCCACAAGCCCGATTTCGCCGTCACTGATGCCAACGCTCCGGCGCTGGCGCAGTTGTGTCATAGGCTTGACGGTATTCCGCTGGCAATGGAACTGGCGGCGGCACGGGTGCGTTCGCTTTCGGTGGAGGACATACACACCCGACTGGATCATCGGTTCCGGCTGTTGACGGGAGGTGACCGTGCGGCTTTGCCCAGACAACGTACCTTGCAGGCGCTTATCGACTGGAGTTACGATTTGCTTACCGAACAAGAAAAGACGTTGCTGGCCCGACTGTCGGTGTTTGCAGGCGGATGGACACTGGAGGCGGCGGAGAGGGTCTGTTCAGGTCAGAACCCGACCGCGCCTGTCATCGAGGTCTGGGAAGTGCTGGACCTGCTGACGAGCCTGGTGGACAAGAGCCTGGTAACGCCGCAGGAGAGGGACGCCTCGGTGCGTTACGACATGTTGGAGACAATACGGGAGTACGCTGCCGAGAAGCGCAGAGCGAGCGGGGAAGAGGCAGCAAAAGAGTGGCATCGGGACTATTTCCTGGCACTCTCTGAGGAGGCGGCTCCTTTGTTGAAAGGAGCGGAGCAGTCGCAATGGCTGGCGCGTTTGGAAGCGGAGCATGAGAACCTTCTGGCGGCTCTGGAATGCAGTCTTAGCCAGGAGACGCCAGGGTTAGAAGGATTGCGCTTTTGCGGAGCATTGCAGCAGTTCTGGTGGACACGGGGGCATCTCTCCGAGGGACGGGCATGGTGCGAGCGGGCGCTTGGGGAGGTGGGAAGTCAGGATGGGATGCAGGAGCGAGCGAAGGCGCTCAACGGGGCGGGAGCATTGGCCATGCTGCAGGGCGATTATGCCTCCGCGCGGGGTTATCACGAAGAGAGCCTGACCATACAGAGGGAGATAGGAAACCGGCAGGGGATTGCCATCTCGCTGGGCAACCTGGGGATTGTGGCCCTTTATCAGGGCGATTATGCCTCTGCACGAGGCTTTTACGAAGAGAGCCTGACTATCTATAGGGAGATAGGAGACCGGCAGGGGACTGCCGAATCTCTGGAAGCCTTTGCCGATCTCGCGGCACATCAGGAGAATCCAGAACGAGCGGCCTGCCTGTGGGGAGCCGCCGAAGCCCTGCGCGAAGAGATCGGTTCGCCCCTGCCGCCAAATGATAGAGAAGAGTACGATCGCGATGTTGCTGCCGCGTGTCAGGCCCTTGGAGAGAAGGTATTCTCAACAGCCTGGTCGGAAGGGCGGGC
>JANYER010000054.1 GCA_025359825.1 Granulicella sp. | reverse complement strand
GGCTTCGTCCTAACCGCGGCTGAAGCCGCAGGTCTGCAAAGCAAGAACATGACCCGCAATCCCGTCTCCGCGCACATCTATCAGCGCGACGGAAACTTCTATAAAGAAGGCGAGACTTTTGAGCAGCCGATACTCGCCGCGACCCTCACCGCCATCTCTAAAGATCCCACCACCTTCTACAAGGGCTCCATGGCCAAGCAGATCGCCGCCTTCGAGAAGGCGGGCGGAGGCCTGATCACCGCCGAAGATCTGGCCGCCTACGAGGTAAAGGACCGCAAGCCCATCCGCGGACACTACCGTGGCTACGACGTCATCACCGCCCCTCCACCCTCCTCCGGCGGCATCGTGCTGGTCGAGATCCTGAATATCCTCTCCGGCTACGATCTCAATAAAGTCGGCCCCGCAGGCACCGACTCCAAAGATCGCAGCGCCGCCCAGGTTCACGTCATTACCGAAGCCTTCCGCCGCGCCTATATGGATCGCGGAGACTACCTCGGCGACCCCGACTTCAATAACCTGCCGCTGAAGCAGATGGCCAAGCCCGCCTACGCCGCCGCATGGCGTCAATCCATCAACCTCACCGCGCCCACCGCCTCCAAAGACCTCGTTCGTCCTGCTGGCTTCCTGCCGCCTCCACCCGACTCTGTCCCCCACAAGCAACCCACCGACACCACTCACTTCTCAATCGTTGACGCAGAGGGTAACGCGGTCTCCAGCACCACCACCCTCAACGGCGGCTATGGCAACGGAGTCACCGTCGAAGGCCTCGGCTTCCTGATGAATAACGAGATGGACGACTTCACCTCCAAGGTCGGCGTCGCCAACATGTTCGGCCTCATCCAGAGCTCCGCCAACGCCATCGGTCCCGGCAAACGACCCCTCTCTGCCATGACCCCCACCATACTCACCACTCGTGCCCACTGGTACCGGCGCGGCAAGCTCTCACTGGTCCTCGGCTCTCCCGGTGGATCGACTATCATCACCACCGTCGCCAACGACATCATCAGCATCGTCGATAACGGCCTCGATGTGCAGCAGGCCGCCGACGCCTACCGCTTCCACCACCAATACCTGCCCGACCGCCTCGACCTCGAGAAGGGTTTCTCCCTCGAAGTCGGCAACCAGCTAAAAGCTATGGGCTACACCACCAACCGCAATCAGGCCGCGGACGAAAAAGTCGGAGGAACCTGGGGCGACTCCGAGATTATCGCCGTCGATCCCAAGACTGGCGAGCTCGTAGCCGGCCACGACTCCCGCCGTACTTATGGAAAAGCAGCAGGCTACTAAAGGAAGTCTGCACAGGGATTTAACGTACGAGTCTGCTGTCGTTACTGATTGAAAAGTCGGCATGGTATCGTTTTCAAAAGAAATTAAGCCGACCTCTTCCGTCGGCAGGGCCCGCGACAGACTCCTCGTACAGAAGGCTGGAAACCATGGCTACGGACGCTCTGCTTAAATCACCCGCAACCCATCGCAACCCTTTGTATCGCCCCGTCAATCGCACCATCGAACGCGTCTTCTTCGGTGGCATGGCAGTCCTGCTCTGCGTCATCGTCTTCATCGGATTCTCGCCAACCTACTTCCGTGCGGGCATCGTGCGGGCACCGCTACCGAGTCCTATCCTGCATGTTCATGGCGCCATCTTCACCCTCTGGATGCTGCTGTTTCTCATCCAGGCCGCGTTGATCTCCGCGAAACGCGTGGCATGGCATCGCTCCCTCGGCATCATCGCGTTCTGTCTGCCGCCCATCATGATCGTCCTTGGATTCATCGCTGCCGTAGACGCGATTCACCGCGGCGTACAAATCGGCCCGCTGGATCCTTACGTCTCGTCCGCTATCCCGCTGATTGGCATTGCCTGGTTTGCCGTCATCATCTTCGCCGCCTGGCAGACACGACGGCGCCCCGACGCGCATAAGCGCCTCATCCTACTCTCTACGATTGCCCTGAGCGATGCAGCGCTGGGACGCTTTCCTTGGGCTCGCATGGGATTCTCGCCAGCCGCTGGAGCAGTCACCGGCCTCGGCATCCTGATTCTGCTGTTGATCGCGTACGATCTCTTCTCACTCCGGCGCATCCATCGCACCACCCTGTGGGCCGCTCCCATCACCTTCATCGTGGGTGCCTTCGCAGTGCCTATCGGAATGACTCCAGCCTGGCATCACTTCGCCGCATTTCTGGACCGCACCATCAGCCCATTGCTCTAAGCCTGCGCATACCGCTCCTTGCTCCCTGCCGATACACTCTGCGACACTTCTGACCAGACCCCTCAAGGCCAGAAGGAGCATATCGGTGAAGCTACGAAACACGGCAGGAGTTTTGGTAATGGCAATCCTCACAGGCAGCGCGTTGGCCCAAACCTTCACCAACACCCTTCTGCCCCAGCCCTCCAGTCTTGCTGCGCAATCCGGCCAGCTCCCCTTCACCA
Source organism: Granulicella sp. (assembly GCA_025359825.1). Classification (GTDB taxonomy): domain Bacteria; phylum Acidobacteriota; class Terriglobia; order Terriglobales; family Acidobacteriaceae; genus Edaphobacter. The sequence goes on along the minus strand of JANYER010000054.1, from coordinate 10,656 downwards.
CAACCTTCACCATCGCCACGCCGCACTTCCACGACGCCCGTCTGGACGCTGCCATCCAGCGCACCCTCATTAGTCTGGAGCACCAGACCGCACTGCCAATCTCCAAGATCGTCGCCACCGGCAACTCCGCAACGTTGATCGTCGACGTGCAGGGAGCAGGCCAGCCCATCCAGTCTCTCGATGAGGACGAGACCTACTCCCTCACCGTAACCCCAACCTCCGCCACTCTCCACGCCCCAACCGTCGTCGGTGCTCTGCGCGGCCTCCAGACCGTACAGCAACTCCTCCAGACTGACCCGACCCACTCCTTCTTCCCCGCCGTACAGATTGAAGACGCTCCACGCTTCCGTTGGCGCGGCCTGCACCTCGATGTCTCCCGCCACTTCTTCCCTGTCCCCGTCATTAAACGCACGCTCGACGGCATGGCCTCGGTCAAGCTCAACGTCTTCCACTGGCATCTCTCCGACGACCAGGGCTTTCGCGTAGAGAGTAAGCGATTCCCCCGTCTCACCAGCCTCGGCTCCAACGGCCTCTTCTACACCCAGGACCAGGTCCGCGAGGTCGTCGCCTATGCCCGCGACCGCGGCATCCGTGTCGTCCCTGAGTTCGACATGCCCGGCCACACCCGCAGCTGGTTCGTCGGCTACCCTGACCTCGCCAGCGGGCTAGCTGGAAGCGGCCCCTACACCATCCGCCGCGAGTTCGGCATTGAAGACGCAGCCATCGACCCTACGCGCGAGAGCACCTACCAGTTTCTCGACGTGCTTATCGGCGAAATGACCAGCCTCTTTCCCGACCCCTACTTCCACGTCGGTGGCGACGAAAGTAATGGCAAGCAGTGGAAGTCCAATGCGCGCATCGTGGACTTCATGAGCGCCCACACTCTCAAAGACACCGATGCGCTGCAGGTCTACTTCAATCAGCGCCTGCTCCCCATCGTGCAGAAATATCACAAACACATGGTCGGCTGGGACGAGGTGTTCCACCCCGGCCTTCCTAAGGATGTCATCATCCAGTCCTGGCGCGGCGCCAAGGCACTCACCGAATCCGCGACCCAAGGCTATCAAGGAATTCTCTCGCAGCCCTACTATCTCGACGGCATGAAGTCCGCCAAGGACAACTACTTAGCCGATCCTCTCCCCACCACCTCCACCCTCACGCCGGAGCAACGTACCTTCGTATTAGGTGGTGAGGTCTGCATGTGGGCCGAGCATATCGACGAGCGCTCCGTCGACTCCCGCATCTGGCCACGCGCTGCAGCCGTTGCCGAGCGATTCTGGTCGCCCCAATCCATCACCGATGTAGACGATATGTACCGCCGCCTCGCCGTCCAATCCATACGCCTGGAAGCCGTCGGCCTTACTCACATCTCCCACGAAGCCACGGCATTGCGTCAACTGGCTGGCACGGAGAACATCGACCCACTCCTCATCTTTGCCTCTGCCCTGGAGCCAGTCAGCTTCAGCGATCGCTACAGACAGCAGCACACCACGCAACTCACGCCGCTCGATAACCTCATCGACGCCGTTCGCCCCGATCCACCTTCTCGCTACGAAACAGAGCGGATGATCCACCAAATCCTGAAAGCCCCCACCGCGTCACCCGAAGCTCGCACACACCTGCAACAATCCTTCCAGCGATGGATCAACGCCGCGCCCAGCATCGAAGCTGCCCTCTCCACGTCACCTGCGCTGAGCACAGCTCTGCCTCGCGCCCATCAACTCACCGAGCTCTCGAAGATCGGCCTGCAAGCCCTGACCTATCTCTCCTCGACCACTCCGGCACCGACCAACTGGAAGCAGCAAAGTCTCGCCACCATCGAAGCTGCAAAAGCTCCCTCCGCGCTGGTGCGCTTCACCTTTCTTGCACCCCTGCAGGAGCTGGTCAACGCAGTTCCAATTCCATAGCCCAAAAGAAACGCCCCGGCATCCATACGGAGTGCCGGGGCGTGAGTCTCTGCAAACTACTTCATTGCAAGTGCCTGATCGATAGCCCGCTGCGCCAACGGCCCCATAATCGCATAGCCTGCACCCGTCGGATGCACCCCATCACTACTCGTCCCGGGCTTCATTCCGCCCCGTTCATCCACCAGCGACGTGTAGTAATCCAGATACGTATATCCATGCTCTTTGCAGTAGGTCGAGAGCCACGCATTGAGCGACTTGATCTTCTCCGCAGGCTCCAAACCACGCTTCCACGGATAGTCAAACGCCGGAGTGATGGAAGCCACAACCACCTTGATGCCATTGGCCTTTGCCATCTCGGCCATGGATGCGAAGTTGTCTTCCGTCATCTTCGGCGTCATCGGCCCGGTGTTACCAGCAACATCATTCGTACCAGCTAAAATCACCACCGCCGCAGGCTTCAGGTCGATGACATCCTGCCGGAACCGCACCACCATCTGCGCCGTCGTCTGCCCGCTGATACCGCGGTTCACATACGGCTTGCCCGCGAAAAACTCGCCCGTATTGGGCCGCCGTCCCCACGCATCCGTAATGGAGTCGCCATAAAACACCACCCGCTTCTCGCCATTCGCCACCGAAGCCAGCGCAGCATTATCAGCAGCATATCGGCCCAACTGCGGCCAATCATTCAACTTCGCCTGCATGGTGGCGACCTGCTTGGCCATATCAGGAGCCGCAGCAGTTGCCGGGGCCGACGCCGGAGGTGCATTGGTGACAGGCGCGGCGACCGTTCCGCTCTGCCCAAATCCAACGCCAGCCATCCCTACCAATACTCCGGCCAGCAAACCCTTATGTACACGCATCATAAAAACCCTCCTGAACCCGCCCCAATTCTAGCCCAACTACGACCACCCAATGGAAAGCGCCGTGTCTCACAATCCGTCACAATGGAACACATGACTCCCGGCTCCAACTCGCCGCTCGGCATCAACCCCGAAGCCATCTATACGCAGCGCCTCGCCGACACCCAAACTGCTCAGACGCAACTCAATCAAAAAGACCGCCGCTACGTCACTGCCAAGCTCGCCGTCGGCGCCCTCATCCTCGCGCTCACGTTCTGGTCCGTAAAGCACCCGAGCATCTCCACGCTGCTCGGCCTCGCTGTTCTCACGCTAATTCCACTCTTCATCGCGCATGAGCGTGTCCTCCGCGCCCTCCGGCTTAATCGTCAGATCGTCACCTTCTATCAGCGCGGACTTGCCCGTCTCCACAACCAATGGCATGGTCACGGAGAAGCTGGCCTTCACTTCCTCAACGATCTCCACCCCTACGCCCGCGACCTGGACCTCTTCGGCTCCGGCGGACTATTCGAACTGCTCTGCACCGCCCGCACCCGCGCCGGAGAAGCAACCCTCGCCCAATGGCTGCTGGCACCCGCGCCCATCGCAGAGATCCACCTCCGCCAAGCCGCCATCACCGAGCTCACTCCAAGGTTGGACCTACGCCAGGACCTCTTCACGCTCGGCGAACACATCCGCCTCGGCGTCCACCCTGAAGCCCTCACTGCATGGGGCGAGTCGTCAACCCCTGCCATCTCCACCGGCACTCGTCGCCTCGCACTGGTGCTTGCAGGCCTATGGCTGGCCAGCCTCGCCGCGTGGGGCTTCCTTGGTCTTGGCAATTTGGCCGTAACCATGAGCCTCATCAACCTCGGCTTCAGCCTGCGGCTACAGAGTCGCCTGAACCCCGCCATCGACGCGGTTGAAAAAGCGGCACCCGATATGCAGCTACTCGCTGAAGTTCTAGCCTTCACCGAGAGCCAGCAGTTCACCTCTGCCAAGCTCACCCAACTTCAGGCAGCGCTGCAACGGGAAGGCGTCGCTCCCTCTGTCGCCATCCGCAAGCTCAGCCGCATCGTCCAGTCGTTGGAGTCGCGCCGCAACATGTTCGCCCGCGGTCTCGACCTCTTCGTGCTGCGCAGTACGCACCTCGCCTACGCCGCCCAGCAGTGGCAGCAGGAGTTCGGGCCTGCCATCCGCTCCTGGCTCGCAGCGGTCGGAGAACTGGAGACCCTCGCAGCCCTCTCCAACTACGCCTTCGAGCACCCCACCGACATCTACCCAGAGCTCGTCGAGGCCACGTCTGCGGGCCCTCTCTTCGAAGCCACCGCCTTCGCCCACCCTCTGCTGCCCGACACAGCCGTTGCCAACGACCTTCACCTGGGGCGCGACCTGCAACTCATCATCGTCAGCGGACCCAATATGGCCGGCAAGAGCACCTTCATGCGCGCTATCGGCACCAACGTCGTGCTCGCGCAATGCGGAGCCCCCGTCCGTGCCAAGAGTCTCGCGCTCTCACCGCTCGCCGTCGCCTGCTCCATCTGCGTACTCGATTCGCTGCAAGGCGGCGTCTCCCGCTTCTACGCCGAGATCAATCGCCTCAAACTCATCTCCGACCTCGCCGCCGAGCCTACGCCCGTCCTCTTCCTGCTCGATGAACTACTCTCCGGCACCAACTCGCACGACCGCCTGCTTGGCACCCAGTTCATCGTCCAGAGCCTCGTCAACCAGGGCGCCATTGGCATCGTCACCACCCACGATCTCGCCCTCACCAAAATCCCCGAAGCCATCGGCCCTCAGGCCATCAATTGCCACTTCGAAGACCAGATCGAGGAGAGCGCCACCGGTCTCGCCCGCCTCAAGTTCGACTACACCCTCCACCCCGGCATCGTCCAGACCAGCAACGCCCTCGAACTGATGCGTTCTATCGGCCTTTTGGTAGACCCTCGCGAGTAGCACCAAAACCGCTGCAAAAATAATTTGCCCATCTACGAAGATTTTCGTTGACACCTACGAACACCTTCGTATAACTTCTCCAATATGAAGTCGCCCCATACCCAACCCCGCACTCTTCCCAAGCCAACCGAAGTCGAGCTGGAGATCCTTACCTCGCTCTGGAGCCGCGGTGAAGCCACCGTCCGCGAGATCCTCGAAGACGTCAGCCAGCAGCGCGCACTCGGCTACACTTCGGTCCTCAAGACGATCCAGATCATGACCGAAAAGGGCTTGGTCCAGCGCACGGAGGCAGGCAAGGCGCACATCTATCGCGCCACCGCCACCCAGGAAGACACTCAGAGCCAATTGCTGCTCGATCTCTCCCAGCGACTCTTCGCCGGCTCAGCGGCACAGCTCGCCATGCACGCGCTGGCCATGCAGCCCGCCAACGCCGACGAGCTGAATGAGATTCGCCAGATGATTGAGCGGCGCAAAGCTTCGTCGAAGGAGAAGGCATGAACCTCACCCCCAATCACCTGGAGTCCCTCGGCTGGACGCTGATCCACTTCTGCTGGCAGGCGGCCGCCATCGCGCTGACTTATAAGTTCGGCGAGCTGCTCGTCTCGCGAGACACTCGCAGTTCCAGCAGCCACACACGATATCTGCTGGCGCTGGTCGCCCTGCTCAGCATGTTCGTCGCCGCCACCGGCACCTTCGTCTATGAGGAATTCCGTCTCCAGAAGAGCGCAGTCGTCCTGAACGACACCAATTCAGCTCCATCTTTAGAGCTGACCGCTGCCGACACATCGGTATCCTCCCCGTCCAGCCTCACTACCAATATTCGTACCGCTCTGCCCAACACTACAGCCATACTGCCCTGGCTGGACGGCCTCTGGATGCTCGGCGTCTTCGCCCTTTCGGCCCGCACCATCGGCGGCTGGCTGCTGCTACAGCGACTGCGCTCCTCCGCGTCACAGCAGCTGCCGCCAGAGCTGGCCGCCAGCTTCACCCGCCTCGCCCAACGCATCGGAGTTCAGGGTCGCGTCGCATTGCGCCTCTCCACCCGTGTCGCCAGCCCGCTGGCACTCGGGATGGTCCATTCGCTCATCCTGCTTCCTGCCTCTGCCCTCACCACGTTATCGCCGGAGCAGTTAGAAGCAGTCCTCGCCCACGAGCTCGCCCACATCCGCCGCGCCGACTATCTCTGGAACATCCTTCAGACCATGATCGAAACCCTCTTCTTCTTCCACCCGGCGGTCTGGTTCGTCGGCAATACCCTGCGTCAACAGCGGGAGCTCTGCTGCGACGACATCGCCATCGCCTCCTGCGACGACCCGCTCACCTATGCCACCGCCCTGCTCGCCCTCGAAGAGCACCGCGCTCAACTACTTGCCCTCCACACCGCCAGCGCAGGACTGCCACTCGCCCTCGCGCTCGACGGCCATCAGTCGCCCTTCAATCTTCGCTCCCGCATCGCCCGCATTCTAGGAGAACCCATGCAACCCACCGCCGCACCTCGTACGCTCGCGCCCTTCTCCGTCCTCGGAGTCTGCGCTGCTCTCGCTCTCTTCGCCATGCCAGTCCCGCAGGTGCTCGCCAGCCTTCGCCCACTGACTCCGCATCTCGTACCCCCGACGACCGCAACAACAGCAGCCATCGAGCAAGCCATCCCCGCTACCGCCAACGATTCCGCACCCAATGCCGCGCCTAATGCCGCGCCCTCAACTCCGGAGATATCGGAAACCCCTCAGACTCCACAGTCAGCCGCTCAATCGGTTGCAGCTCCTGAGTCCCCTGCATCCCCTCGGCCCGCTGCCTTAGCCTTCACCTCTCCCGTAGCGCCAAAGCCGATGCCGACTCCAACACCCGCAGCAGCGCCCCGACCCGTAGCGACACCGATGCCTACCGCCGCTCCAGCTCCCATGCCCCGCACCTCTGCACTGGGTATCGAAATCGTCCGCGCCCTTGCTAACGCAACCCACGTCCGCGTGGACTATCAGGGCAATAACTCCTACAGCGTGCAGTACAAGAATTCAGCTCTATATCAGGTAGCTGCCGCTCAGGCGTCCGCCACGTCCAGCAGCATCTCGACTTCTTCCTCAACCTCTTCAGCCACAGCGAAACCGGACTATGTCACCCAGATGCGCGCCGCCGGATACAGCGAAGACATCGACCAGTACATTGCGATGAAGGTCCAGGGCATCACGCCAGAGTATGCCGGCCAGATGGCCCAGATCGGCTTCGGCAAACCGAATGCCAGTGAACTCATCGCCCTCAAGATCCACGGTGTCACCCCCGAGTACCTCAACCAGCTCAAATCCGCTGGCCTCAAGCCAGAGAACTTTCAGGACGTCGTCTCCTATCGCATCTTCAAGGTCACACCGGAGTTCATCGCCGGCATAAAGTCCGCTGGCTTCCCCGATCTGCCCGCAAAAAAGATCGTCGAGCTCCGCGTCCAGAACATCACCCCTGAATTTGCCCGCTCCTCCAAGCAGCAGTTCCCCGACGTCACCGTCAACCAGCTCGTCCAGCTCCGCATCTTCCACATCGATGACGCCTTTATCACCAAGGCCAAGAGTCTCGGCCTCACCCCCATCACCATCAATAAACTCGTCCAGCTCCGCACCTCCGGTCTCATCGAAGACACCTCCTCCAACAACTATCGGAGAGGCAACGACCCCAATGCAGACAAGGCCCGCGAAGATCGGGACAAAGCACGGGACAAGGCTCAGGAAGCTCGTGAAAAAGCTCAAGAGCAGGCGCAGGAAGCCCGAGATAAGGCGCGGGACCAGGCCCAGGAAGCCCGCGATAAAGCACGCGATGCTGCTGATAAACAGTAGTTCCTTTTAGTTCAACAGGCACCCTTAATTCATACTGATATCCGCCACCACTCTCGGCTCGCAAGGGCCACTCAACCCCTCTTTGCTCAAAAAGAGGGCCCTCCGCACCACTCAGGAGAAGACATGATGCGCCCAAGCCGCCTGCTCGTCGCTACCTTCCTCACCATCTTCGGCATCGCCACCTGCCATGCCGAGACCTTTGAAGCCCTCAAAGGAAGCTGCACCATCGCCGTCTCCACCCACTCTGATGAGCTCGAGCTCCGGCTCGAACGCGGTACCTGCCCAAAGGAGGTCTCACGCGATAGCCCGGACTACAACCGTGATGCGAGTAGCGCCCGCGGCATGAATAAAGAAGCCTGCCACACCAACGAGATGCAGCAACCGCTCGACACCTTCTCCGGCTTCGTCCAATCGGATCTCGGTCGCGAGGGAGCCCACATCGACGCCGTACTCACCGCCGAAGCCGGCACCCTTACCTGCTCCGGCGCCATCCATAACTTCAAGCTCTCCGGCAGCTTCAACTTCGCGCCCAACGCCGCCTTCGCCTCACACATGCTAAAGCTCGGCATCCAGGGCATCACCGCGGAGAACCTGCAGACCTACACCCTATTCCGCGTACAAGCCGCCAAAGTGGAGGCTCTTCTCAACGCCGGGGTCACCGGTATCGACGCCAAAAATCTCGCCTCGCTCAGCATCTTCCACATCGACCCCGCCTTCGTCGACAGCATCAAGAACCTCGGCTATGCCACTCCACCCGCGAAGAAGCTCGTGGAGCTCAAAATCCACGGGGTGAATCCCGAAGAGGTCAAGCAGATCCGCTCCCTCGGCTATCAGCCCACCCTGGATGAGCTGGTCAAGATGCGCATCTTCAAGGTCACGCCAGCCTTTATCCAGGACATGAAGAAGCGCGGCTTTGGCAACACTCCGGAAGAGCTCACTATCGCCCGCCTGGTCAAAATCCGCATCTTCAAACTCGCCGAGTAGCGAAATAAATGAGGCATTTTCTCTCGAACCTACGCACCTCTTGATAGAGCCCCCCTTTTATCGAGAGTCCTGTTGGAGAGATCATGCCAATTTTGAATCTGAAAACTATCTTGTTGTCCGTTGCAGCCTTGATCGTCCCTTCCGTCGTCTGCCCTTCTATCGGATTGGCCCAGGCCCCGAACCCCGCCACCCAGAATTACGTTTTAAGCGGACCCAACGGCACCTCCTTCACCGTAGACGACGATCTCGACTTCTCCATCAATGGCACACTCTTCTACACCGACGGCACGGTCCTGTCTGGCCTGCGCCCTCCGATTCAATTTACGGCCAAAGCGGGCGACGTGCTTACTACGGTAGTTCGCGACACCTACGGCTTCTGCACCAGCCTGAGTCCGCTTTTTCTCTCCTGCAAAGGCGGAACAACCTTTGTCCCGGTGGACCCCGGTTTTAATCTTGGCTGCGGACGCCCCAGCGGTAACCAGGGGACTGTTCACACCAACAACTTCACCATCCCGTCCTCACTGAGCTGCCAGTCGGTCACGATCGACGCTGTGGAGGTCACCCAGTCGATCCAGCAGTTCCAGCTCATCAGCGAGCTTAAGAGCTCGCTCACCGGCGCTGGCGAACCACCGGTCCCCATCATTGCTGGTAAGCCCGCTGTCATGCGGATCTATCCTTCAATTGTTACCGACGCTACCACCATCACCATCCAGATCGATGGAGTCGTTAGCACCTCCAAGACCGCGGACCTGCAACCGAACTGCGAAGCCTTGGACCAGCGTGGTCACCTCAATGGCTGCCCATCGACCGAGATTTATTTCACCCCTCCCAGTGGTGCGTGGACCGCGACCATCACCCTGAAAGACTCCACCGGTAGCCAGCTCGATCAGCAGATCCTCAACTTTAAAAGCCGCGATACGCAGCCCGTCCACATCATCAGCGCATCCGTCTGCGACTCCCAGGACCCACTACTGCACTTCTTCTGGCTCTGCGGCGGAGCGTCGGACCTGATCGGCAAGGAGTCGCTACTCGCCACCATCCTGCCTACCAACTCTGTCACCTTCGACGTAGGCACCAACATCGTCACAGAAAGTCTTGCGCCCCTGGGTTATGACAATTGGCTTGATAAAGCGGTCACCGACGTACACGGCCTCTACGGCGCAGTCGACCGGGTGACAGACACGTTGCTGAACCGCCACAGCCTGTACTTCGGCACGTATCGAACTTCCCTCGGTTCTACCGGCATCGCGCTGCTGGGCGGACGCGGCGGCATGACCGGCTCAACCGTAGACCGATTCAACGCTGACGCCACCATTCCGGTCGTCGCCCATGAGGTGTCCCACACCCTGGGACTGGCGCACACCAACACCGATGTTCCCGCAACTACCGCGTCGCCAGGTTGCTATAACTTTGCAGGCCAGACCAACTACTGGACCTACACTGACAATTACATTCGAAGCGAACTTGGGCTGGAGCATGGCTTCAACGTCACAACCCACACCGTCATCGATCCCCAGGTCACCTTTGAACTCATGGGCTATTGCATCCCTCGCTGGTTGAGTCCGGTGGGCTACAACAAAATCATGACTAACATCGCGAGCAGCTTCAGCCCCGCTCCAGCCGCCCTTCCCACGCTGCAGGCCGATGCGCTGCAAACACGTCCGCGCATCGCACCCACAGTCGTCGTCGGCCCCTACACCCAGGTTTCCGGGGCGATTGCCGGATCAACCGTCACCCTCAACCCGCTCTATACCGACACCATCTCCGGCACCACTGACGCGGGTAGCGGCACCTACTCCATCGTCGTGCAAAACGCACTTGGCCAGACCATCTACACCCGCTACTTCACCCCCGTCGTCCCCCAGACAGATCGTGCAAACGGAACCGACCTGGTCTTTCCCGCCATCTTCTCGGAGTGGATCCCAGTCACCGCTGGTGCCACCGCCATCGTCATCATGGGCCCTGGCAACACCTCCATCGGCAGCGTGGCGCTCACCAACTCCACCCACACTGTCACCCTCAGCAGCCCCGGCCCCAGCTTCGTTGCAACCGGGAAGCAGCCCATCAGCTGGACTGTAAGCCCGGCCTGCCCCACCTGCTCGACCCGCGTCTTCTACTCGCCCAATAACGGAGCGGCCTGGTCGCAGCTCGGCC
>JANYER010000052.1 GCA_025359825.1 Granulicella sp. | reverse complement strand
CTCGCAGCGATTGGCATCATCACCTTGCTGACGATTCTGAACACGTTGGGCGTGAAGATGGGCGCGTTGGTGCAGAACGTGTTTACTTCGGCTAAGGTCCTGGCTTTGGCTGCGGTGGTGCTGGTGGGTCTGCTGGCGAAGAATGCTGCTGCTATTGCAGCAAACTTTGGAAGTGGGTGGGAACACTTCTGGGCGGGCGCGGGATGGGGGACGCTTCATGCTGCAGAGGCGGGCTCGAAGACGGGTGATTTTGTGGGAGTGCTGACGATCCTCGCGGTGGTGCAGGTGGGGTCGCTCTTCAGCGCGGATGCCTGGAACAATGTGACATTTACTGCGGGTGAGATTCGTAACCCGAAGCGGAATTTGCCATTGTCTCTGGCGATTGGCACGGGCGTGATCCTGCTGCTCTATGTGCTGTGCAACTTTGTCTATCTGAGCGTATTGCCGCTTGCGGGCGATCCTGCTGCGACGACGATTGCGGGGCGCGGCATTCAGTTTGCGACGCAGGACCGTGTGGCGACTGCGGTAATGGAGTCAGTCTTCGGGAGTGTCGGCGCGAAGCTGATGGCGGCGATGATCCTGATATCGACCTTTGGTTGCGTGAACGGGATGTTGTTGGCTGGGGCGCGGGTGTACTACGCGATGAGCCGCGACGGGCTGTTCTTCAAGAGCGTTGGCACGCTGAGTACGAAGACCAAAGCTCCCGTGAACTCGCTGTGGTTGCAGTGGGCTTGGACGTGCCTTCTTTGCCTGAGCGGAAGCTATGGGCAGTTGCTGGACTACGTAATCTTTGCGGTGCTGATCTTTTACATCCTGACGATTGTGGGCTTGTTTGTACTGCGACGGACTAAGCCGGATGCGGTGCGTCCCTATAAAGCGTTTGGGTATCCAGTTTTGCCTGCTGCGTATATCGTTATGGCGGCGTGGATTAGTGTTGTACTCTTGCGGTACAAACCTCAATACACTTGGCCGGGCCTGATCATCGTCTTACTTGGCGTTCCGGTGTATCTGGTATGGAAGCGGCAGGGAGCTGGAGTTGAGGCTGCGAGTTAGGTTTGTTTTGAGGATTTGGTTTTATCAGTCGGGCTATATAGGCATAGGAGAACATAGGGCGCATGGCAAATCTGTTTGCAAAGAAGTCGATGAACGTGCTGATGGCAGAGTCCAAGGCAACGGGGTCGGACACACTGGAGCGGGTACTGGGGCCGGTGCAGTTGACGATGCTGGGTATTGGCGCGGTGATTGGCGCGGGCATCTTTGTGCTGTCTGGACTGGGCGCACAGACGGCTGGACCGGCGTTGATGCTTTCATTCGTGCTGAGTGGGTTGGGTTGCGCGTTTGCCGGCCTTTGCTATGCAGAGTTTGCGGCGATGATTCCGCTGGCTGGTTCGGCTTACACCTATGCGTATGCGACGCTGGGCGAGTTGATGGCGTGGATCATCGGCTGGGACCTGACGCTGGAGTATGCGATGGGTGCGAGCACGGTGAGTTCCGGCTGGTCGAATCACTTCGTGGAGTTTCTGAATATCTTTGGGGTGAAGTTTCCCCTGTGGCTGGCGTATGACCACTGGACGGGCCTGAAGCTGGCGACCGATACGATTGCGCGGCAGATGGTTCATGCAGCACATCCGGGATTCATCTCGGGTACGCCGGAGTTTGGTGCTGCGCTGGATGCGGTGAAGACGGCTGCTTCGCCATCGCTGATTGCGCAGGCACACACGCTGCTGCATGCTCCGACAATTGGCGGGATTGAGCTGGGCTTCAACCTGCCGGCGTTCATTATTGCGCTGGTGATTACGGCGATCCTGGTGATCGGTATTGGTGAGAGCGCGAAGTTCAACGGCTTTATCGTTGCACTGAAGATTGCGGTGGTGTTGTTCGTCCTCGGATTGGGTTCACACTATGTGGACCGCGCCAACTGGGGCCATGACTGGAGCACGTTTGCACCGGCCGGGTTTGGGGGCATTGGGTTAGCGGCGGGGTTAATCTTCTTCTCGTACATTGGGTTCG
>JANYER010000031.1 GCA_025359825.1 Granulicella sp. | reverse complement strand
CGCAGCAGCAGCAGCAGGCGTGTCAGAAGCGGCACCTCCTTCAAGGAGTAGCAGCGGCTCTAGCTCTGGCGCTGGGTTACAAAGAAAGAACAGTCGCCCAGGCAGGAGCTGTCCTTGTCTGTGACTTGATTCTCTTGCGCTGCCGAGCAGGTCTGGCGGGTCTGCTGTTGGCGACCTGGTCCGTGTCCCCATCAGAGTCGACTGGAGCAGCGCTATGCTTGCGCCCAGAGCGAGACCGACGACCTCGCTGCTCCTCAACATGGTCCCCATCATCATCTTCACCGCTCAAGGCCTCCTCTAGCTGCCATGTGGGCTTACAGTGTCGTCCCGAACGAGAGATGTGATGATTTCTACTCATTGAGACCACCGCGCGTCAAGGCACCTGTAGGATCTGTTTGGGTGACTACTTGACCACCAGATTGAGACTCAGATCGCAGAACGGTTAAGTGAGAGAGCGGAAATCGCCTTGGCAGGGCACATGATCCGAGCGGTTTTTCAGCAGTTCCTACCCCAGTTCTTTTCGCTATAGTACAATCGAATTCATTTCGGTACCCTGAACAGGGCAGGGGTCACACGCTGTCTCTGTCACACCAGTCTCCCCCATCTTCTACTCCTTGCTCAAACTGAGTAACGCTGAGATAGGATGCGGCTGCTGACCATGCACTGCTGAGCCACGAACATGACCGAAGATGCGTTGCGCCATCTGCACTGCTAGTGACGTACTCAAACCACTCTTCAGCGTGACGAGTATGCGTGACCTCTTTGCTGCAATCTCGTACTTGTTGCCTCCACTACGCTGCGATGCTTCAGTTGCAATGTAACTGAGAATCTCTGCCGCTTCCTTGCCAAGTCTTCCATGAGCTTCTTGAACGAATGGGACAAACCTCCACCTGTTAGCGACGTATCTGCCAGCATGCTTCCTGTGCTTCTCTGCCTCTCTTCTCGCACATGCATAGCCATCTGTCAGGGCTGCATTAGACTTGACACCAGCAAGGTTGCCACTGGTTGTAGCAGCAGTAGCGCTGGTGTCCAGAATAATGCCCTGTTTCGCTAGCACCTCATCACCACACAAGCTCAAACTGCCACGACCTAGAGCAGTGTCAGCCTGAAGAGCGTGCTGAGTACCAACAGGCACTGTATACATGGTGCCAATCTCGTTGAACACCTCACTCGAATTGAAGCCAATGCCTCTGAGACTGCGTTGCAGGTATCGCTTCTGACCTGTGTGCACAGCGTTGTGTCCACGGATGTGCTGCTTAGAACACCCCATCATGTGGACTGCTGTAGGGCTCCCGCAACCACAAAAGCAGCACTGCAGCTCTGCATCTGCTGTGGTGTCACCGTGACGTCTCTGCAAACCCCAAGGCTCAATGCCTAAGCTGATCAGTAGCATAGTAGCAGTCTCTACTGTGGACATCTCAGCAAGGCCTGCATGCCCCAACCAGGCCATAGCGAAAGGTGCCCGTTGACTGCGAAGCTGCGCTAGAAAGAGCCGACCACTGTCCCCTGCGTGCTCAAGTAGTGTCATGGTGTCCTTCATAGCTTGCTGGTGGAAAAGCTTCGTGAGGCGACGCTGTAACCCCTTGTATCTGTTCTTGTTGCTGCTGTCATCACTGCTTGCCTGACCTGTGTTCGTCGGTTGCTGTTCCCGCACTGCATTGTTGTTGTTGTGCTGTGCTGTACGTGGAACGTTAGCCTCCTCCCCCTGGTCACGCCGTGCGTCGATGTCCAGCTGTTCATCATCTAGTCTCAAACCCCCTGCGAACACAGCCTGAAAAGCTGCTTCATCGCCACTGAACAAGTGGTCATCAGTGTTGGTAGCCCACTGCAGTGCCTCAACACTGGCTCCCCTCTTGATGTGCTTCTGTGACAGCGCAGTGTTGCTGAGTACATCGTGCAGCGCAGCGCGATAGGCTGTTACTGCAGGATAGGCTGCAAAGCCTGAGGGTGCCTGCTCTGTGTCATCAATCACATGCTCCAGACTAGGCTGCAAGGTGACCTGTAACTGTGCTGCATAGGCTGCTGTGCATGTGACACCTTGGTTAGAGAGCCCCAGACCACCCGCTCCTTGCCTCAGTCGTGCTACCTTGAGAGGGAGTGCGCTCAGACCTGCAGGTCCCGCCGACATCATGACAAGTGACTCTGGGTTGCTGGCCGCCTTGCAGTCTCCTGCAAGACAAGCCGAGATGAGGTCCTGCTGTATGTCTGCCGCGCTGGTTGAGCCATGCAGGTGTAGCATACGCTCAAGCACCCATGCGCATAGACCATCAAATCCACTAAGCCACACTGCGCTGTCACGTGGGTCGACGTTCCTGGCCATATAGCCGAATCTGTGTGTGAAAGAGCCCCTGAAGATGATCATAGCTGCTTGCAAATTGGTCTCTGACATGCCGATCAGCTGCCAGGCAAGTCTCCACATAGTCTTATCAAGCAGCTTCCTCTGCAGCTGCTCTTGCACATAGCGCTCAGTGCCCACAGGCACACCCACAGTGACGAACCCCTGCCTGCACTCAGGGGTTGACGCGTCCACGAAGGGTATTTGCAGCTGTTGTAGTAGCAACTGCTCAGCATCGGAGAAGGTGTGACCCTGCTTTGCCACTGCCAGAGACTTGGTCATGTTCACCTCGAGTCCGATCGATGCCAACCTGCTCTGTGTTGTGCGCACTCGGACTGCCACTGCTGCATCAATCACAGAGGTCACGAGGAGGTTGAGGTCATCAAGGTAGGCTAGGTGACGGCCCACTGCATCTGCGTCTGGGTTGCGCTGCTGCTGCTGTGTTGCGTCATCAAGCGGGTTCAGCGCATGTGCTATTGCTACTGCGAACAGCAGCGGTCCAAGTGGGTCACCCTGCTGGCAGCCAAGTTCTGAAAGCGTGATGTAGACAGCGTCTCTCTGGGCGCCGTCGCACTGTCTCAATTCAGCACGCATCTCAGGCATGGTGGCGCCGCAGTACACCGCTTCAAAGTATGGCAGCAGCTCAGGGCAGAATCGCTCCAGCCCATTGATGATAGCTAGTCTGTCCACACTGTTGAAGGCGTTCGCACAGTCCAGCTGTATGACTGTGCCGAATGTCTGCTGCCAAATGCGCGTGGTGGTGGCCACATGCTCAACGCCTGAAGCAACACCGCAGCCCAACTGAGATAGTTCCTGCAGAAGAGGCCCCAGCTTGTGTCCCACTTTGCGTGCTGCGATAGACGCCAGTAGTCTGCGCCACACACTTGCGCATGCTATGGGACGACGCTTGTCCCCTATGCCAGATAGGTTAGCTGCTCGCAGGAGGCGCCAAGACTCCTCATGCAGTAGTGTGGGCTCATTCAGCAGATAGGTGAAAACTGACGCCATGTCAGCGGTGAAAGATGCCGGCGCTGCCTGCGCAGCATCTTCATCCACACTGCTGAAGGAGGGAGCTGCACAGCCGGAAGCATTCAGCATTGCTGCCCAGAGGAACTCGTAGCGCATTCCATCTGGGCCTGCTGCTTTGCCTGCTGAAGTACCATTCACTGTTGTTGCGAACTCCTCGGCTGTCACCTCAATGTCAGCAGCAGCAGCACTGCCTGCAGCCCTGGTCTGTGCTCTGTCCTGTACTCGATCCAGCGCCGCTCGGGCAGCTGCGCGTACTGTGTCCGGGTCAGAGTCTGTCACCTGGGGCCTGGAACCTGCAGCAGGGTGCTTACTCTGCAGCACTTGCTGTGTCTGCTCATCGGCGGGTGCATGTTGCTCTCGAGCTTCCAGCTTGCGTGCTGCTTGTGCAACGCCTCCGCGCTGTCCTGCTAAACGCGCACAAGACTCATGCAGCAGTCTGTCTGCTTCCGTCCACCCTTGATCAGCATCGCTGACTGCGCTCTGTTGTGGTCGAACAGCGCTGGGCTGCTGTTGCTGCTGCTGAGGCTGAGGCAGGCCCTCTGCCGTAGGGAGGTGCGCGGCGAGGTACTTCTGCAGGGCCACTGCAAAGGTGCCAGAGTACAGTGCATCCATGCGCTGCTTGGGCTGTACCCCCTTCCCCTGCATCTGACGGCCGTATGCTAGCACAGGGATAAACCACTGTAGCTTCACTATACGCCGCAATGACAGGGCAGCCTGCACTGCCTGTGTGGCGCCAGCCCCTTCCTGAGCCGCGTGTATACTTTCTCTGCAAGCGTCTAGGGCCTGTTTGAACAGCTTCGCAGCTCGCGCCATGACTGCTGCAAATTGTCTACGCTGTCGTTGTGTGCGCGAGACGCGTGCAGACGTGACATTTCGCAGCTGCACCATCTGTGCTTCGCTCACGCTGTCTAGCACTGCCGCGATGGCTGCATCGTTGTGGGTCCACATTGGCTCGTCGACTACTGAGGGAGCGGTAGTTCTGCTGCTGTTGCTGCTACTGTTACTGTTGCTGTCGCTGTCGCCAGTGGTGGAAGCGCTACCACTGGGAGGAACGGTGTGAGGAACTTTCGTATAGGGGTTAGCACGCACATGTGGCTGCCCTGTGCTGTCTGTGCCCCCTTGAATGTTCTGGGTGGTGTCCGAGTCGCTGCCTTGACTGCTGCTACCGTCACCACCCGTGCCACTGCTGCTGCTGGTACCTGTGCCACTGTTGCTGCTGCTGCTGCTGCTGCTGCTACCTGTGTGGGCTGTGTCCTGAGAGTTGTCAGAAGTCGGAGCAGCAGTGAGGCCTGCTCTTCTGCAGGTCACGCATCTCCCTTTAACCTCTGCGTGCACAGCGTGACACACTGAGCACGTGCGAGCAGCCGCTGCCCATGCGTGCAGGGGTTGTGGCACCGCTGTAGAGCTGTCGGGTCCAGCGCACAGCTCCCTGATTTGCTGTACCAACAGGGACACATCAAGGCCCTTGTGGTGGTTCTTGATGTGGGTCGACACCGATGTACCAGGGCGCTTGCGGGCTAGCACGACACGCTTCTCACACATGCAGCAGTTGAAGGCGTATTGGTCTGTCTGCTGCTGCGTCTTATTGTGCAGGCCAGGTGGGTGCTGCTGCTGTTGCTGCTGTGGCTGCTGCTGCTGCTGTTCTGGTTCTGGTTGCTGTGGCCGCTCTTCTCGCTCCTGCTGTTCCTGTTGCTGTTCGTGTTGCTGCTGCTGCTGTTGTTGCTGCTGCTGTTGCGATTGTTGTTGCGGTGATGGCTCCTGTTGCTCCCGTTGCTGCTGCTGTTGCTGCGGTTCATGCTGTTGCTGTTGCTGTTGCAGCGGTGGTTGTAAGGGTAGCTGTTCTGACGGTGTGCCTGCCCGTGCCAGGGCCACGACACGATCCATGCCAGCGCGCATCCGCTGCGTCCACGCCGCTGAGAGAGGCGCATGCTCCTGCATTTGTGGCGCAGCAGCGTCTCCGCTCTGCATGTAGACGTAATGATTGCCAGAAACCTTCCGCTGGTGCACAACACCATTGGTGTCTTCCCACGGAACCACCTTAGCCGCCGCGCTCTCCTGGCCGCCCACACAATGCAGCAAGAAGATGGTGCGCGAAGCCACACCTGCCGGTGGTGTAAACGCAAGAGGCTGATCGTGCCAGTCCCCTATCTGCAGCTGCGCCTGGTCGTCGCGTGTCAGCACCACCATGTTGACGTCCTCCAGAGCAGCGATCAGGAAGCACATCATAGCAGGCAACTGGGTTCTTGGCTTGATGACCAGCTGATCCAGTGCTCGCACCATCCGGTGGGGCCAGGATCCATGCCTGGTCTCAGCTCCGGGGCTGTCCTGGATCTCGAGCTCTAGCAGGTGCGCCCGCTTCTCCGCGACCAGTCGGGCCACGCCGGTAAGACGTTGCTCATCACGCGTCGCCTTGTCGAAAGCCCTCCTGCTGATAAAGCGCCCTTGGTAGATGTAGCACAGTGCTGCTGATGAGAGAGCAGCGCGCATTGCTTTGGCGTGCTCCGGAGACAGGGTGTGTTCCGAGCGTGGAAGGTAGCCGGTCCCATGCGCCCAGCCGTGCAGCAGACAATTGCCGTTCCCGTTGTTGCACCAGTGCTCAAGCTGCTGCAGCTGAGGGCCCCACCGCGCGGACACCACTGCGGCAAAAGCCACACAGCGCTCGAACACCGAAGCCGTATCTGCAGCAGCGGCGTCCTCAGCTTCCAGTGCCTGCGTCTGCCGCTGCTCAGGGCTGAGGGCCGGCCGCGCCTTTCGTGGCATGGTGTCGTGTCAGCACTGTCGTCGCGCCAGTGGCCCGGCAGGCAGATCGTGCGCCCCCGTGTCGCCCACGTCGAGCCTCGTGTATGTGGGGTCTGTCGTGCTCTTCTGCTGCATGCGGCTCCTGGTTGGATCTTTCTCAGCTCGCGCGTGCTACTGCCGCCGCTGCCCCGCAGCCAGGGGCTCATTGCTAAGCCAGCACAGGTCACAACAGAGGGGGCTGCGCGCTGCAGCAGTCGCTTGATTCATTTCAGATCCGCCGTTATGATTTGCGAGGATCCGACTGCCGGAGACTGACGACCGCTAGGTTGCGCCTGACACAACTCTACTGTGTTGGCAACATCATCTAGTTAGTACCCCTTACGTACCCCTTCTATAGCAGTACAATCAAATTCATTTCGGTACCCTGAACAGGGCAGGGGTCACACGCTGTCTCTGTCACACTCCCCCATCTTCTACTCCTTGCTCAAACTGAGTAACGCTGAGATAGGATGCGGCTGCTGACCATGCACTGCTGAGCCACGAACATCGATTGCAACCGGCTCACGCGACGGTCAGTTGAGCTTTAGCTGAGGCAGCAATCTGCGTGCACACCGCCTCCGTTACCATCGCCGTGGTTGCGGT
>JANYER010000005.1 GCA_025359825.1 Granulicella sp. | reverse complement strand
ACGTGGCGGAAGAAGAAGCCTCCGGCAGGCATAGGGCCGAACATGCCGGGGTCGGGGTACTTATCGACGTTTTCGGGTGGGACGACTTTGACGAGGTCGGCGTAGTCGCCGCCACGATGCTGGATGTAGACGTTGGAGAGCTTGATGTCCTTGATGTCATAGCCGGGAATGCCGGAGAGGATGGAG
The DNA here is from genome assembly GCA_025359825.1 of Granulicella sp. Taxonomy (GTDB): domain Bacteria; phylum Acidobacteriota; class Terriglobia; order Terriglobales; family Acidobacteriaceae; genus Edaphobacter. The sequence continues at coordinate 3,324 of JANYER010000005.1, read as the reverse complement.
CAGACGCGGGAGGCGGTGTTGTAGCTGACGAAGTTATCGACCAACACGCGCTGCATGGTGCCGACGACGGTGCTCTGGTTGCCGGAGCCTTTGGGGCCGCGGAGACGAGCGCCTAAACGGAAGAAGAGGGGTGCTTCGATGACGTCCCGCTGAGTGATGTTGGAGATGGTGATGTCTTCGCAGAGGGCGCCGTCTTCGGACTCGAGCGCGAGGCCCTGGCAGCCCTCGAAAACGCAGTTGGAGATGGTGATATTGCGGAAGCCTCCGTTGGATTCGGTGCCGCACTTGATGCGGCCGGTACGGGGGACGCGAGCGTCGTCGGCGAACTTCTTGAAGGTGCCATCAAGGACGGTGCCGAGCTCGTAGTAGCCGGTCACGTGGCAGTTGGTGATGGTGAGGTTCTCAGTGGGGCGGTTGTAGCCGAGGGCGAAGGAGGACTTGGGGCAGATGCCGTCGTCCCAGGGGGAGTTGACGGTGCAGTTGGAGACGCGGACGTTCTTGCAGCAGTCGATGTCCATGCCATCGCGGTCGGTGTCGATCTTGAGGTTGTCGATGGTGAGATTGTCGACGCCGGTGAGGAGCAGTCCGAAGTGGCCGCCCTTTAGGATCGAGAAGTCGCGGAAGATGACGTTGCGGCAGTTCTTGAGGGCGATGGCTTTGTTGCCGACGCCGGGCTGCTCGGCTTGGTAGATGGGGTAGTTGCCGCGGGGTGGGCGGACGGGCGGCGGAGCGGGAGTGCCGGGTTGGCGCTCCGGACCGAAGCCGGTGCGCGGCGGGCCGGCACGACCGGGGCCGGCACCGTAGCTGAGGCCTTTGCCGTAGATGAGGCCGGGACCGGTGATGCTGATGTTGTGGATGTCTTCGCCCCAGAGGAGGGAGTTATGCCAATGGTTGTGGCCGTAGTCCTGGAAGGCGTCGTAGGTGGTCTTGGGCTCGGCGGGGTCGTAGGTGCCGCCCATGTAGCCGGTGGTCTGGCCGGGGAGGGGGGAGTCGGCGGCGAGGATGGTGCAGCCTTGCGCGAGATAGAGGTCGACGTAGCTTTTAAGGCGGATCGAGAAGCAGACGTAGGTTCCGGCGGGGAAGTAGACGGTGCCGCCGCCGGCTGCTGCGGCCGTCTCGATGGCTTTATTGATGGCCGGTGTGTCGATGGTCTTGCCGTCGCCGGTGGCTCCGTAGGTGCGGACGTCGAACATGAGCGGGGTTGCTGCGGGGTGGTTGAGTTTGGGCGCAAAGGCGAAGGCGGAGGGCGCGGCGGTAGCGGCGGCGGCGAGGGCAAAGGGGCTGAGCTTGAGGAGGTCGCGGCGGGAGGAGTTTTCCATGGGCGGAATGCTAGCAGAGAATTGGTATGACCAGATAGGGTGGCCTCTATTTAGCGGGGGCGGTGTGGTCCAGGTCGAGGTTGAGTTCAAGGACGTTGACACGGGGTTCGCCGAGGATGCCGAGCTGGCGGCCCTGGGTGTGGGTGGCGATGAGTTGGCGGATGGCGTCTTCAGTGAGGTGACGCTCGCGGGCGATGCGGGCGGCCTGGAAGTCGGCTGCGGCGGGGGTGATGTCGGGGTCAAGGCCGGAGGCGGAGGCGGTGACGAGGTCGATTGGAACGTCGGTGTTCGGGTGGTCGAGCTGGTTGGTGGTGACGTCGGCGACGACGCGGTCGATGAGCTTCTTATTGGTGGGGGCGTAGTTGGAGCCGCTGGAGTTGGCGGCGTCGTAGCCGTTACCCGCAGCGGATGGGCGCGAGTGGAAGTAGCCGGGTGCGGTGAAGGGTTGGCCGATAAGGTGGGAGCCAACTAGTTTTCCGTTCTGCTGGATGAGCTGGCCATTGGCTTTGTCTTTGAATAGGAGTTGGGCGGCGCCGGTGACGACCATTGGGTAGATGAGGCCGAAGATGACTGTCGTGACTACGGTGTAGAGGATGGCGGTAAGGATGTGGCGTTTCATGATTGGTTCCTTCTATTGCTTCGAACTCGTTGACGCTTTGTTGCTTTGGTGAGGAGTGCGGTCGTTTGCTGGCCGCAAACGATACCCCACCCTATTGCGGAGAAGCTGCAAAAGGGTGGGGCACCCGATTTTGTGTCGATTCCTTCATGGTTAGGCCAGGTGGACTGCGGTGATCAAGATGTCGATGAGCTTGATGCCGAGGAAGGGGGCGACGAGGCCGCCGACTCCGTAGATGAGGAGGTTGCGGCGGAGGAGGGCCTCTGCCGACATGGCCTGGTAGCCGACGCCGCGCAGGGCGAGGGGGATGAGGCCGATGATGATGATGGCGTTGAAGATGACGGCGGAGAGCACGGCTGACTGCGGGGTGCGCAGGTGCATGATGTTGAGTGCGCCGAGGACGGGGAACACTCCGGCAAACATGGCGGGGATGATGGCGAAGTACTTGGCGACGTCGTTGGCGATGGAGAAGGTAGTGAGCGCGCCGCGCGTCATGAGGAGCTGCTTGCCAATCTCTACGATCTCGATGAGCTTGGTGGGGTTGGAGTCGAGGTCCACCATGTTGCCGGCTTCCTTCGCCGCCTGGGTGCCGGAGTTCATGGCTACGCCTACGTCTGCCTGAGCGAGGGCGGGTGCGTCGTTGGTGCCGTCACCGGTCATCGCGACGAGCTTGCCTTCGGCCTGTTCACGCTTGATGAGGTCCATCTTGTCCTTGGGCTTGGCCTCGGCGAGGAAGTCGTCGACGCCTGCTTCACGGGCGATGGCGGCGGCGGTGAGGGGGTTGTCGCCGGTGATCATGATGGTCTTGATGCCCATGGCGCGGAGTTGAGCGAAGCGCTCCTTCATGCCGCCCTTGACGATGTCTTTGAGGTGGATGACGCCGAGGGCGGTGCGGTTCTCGGCGACGACGAGTGGGGTGCCTCCGGCGCGGGCTACGATTTCGACGGCGGCGCGGACCTCATCGGGAAGGGAGCCACCGTTCTCTTTGAGGAAGGCGGCGATGGCGTCGGTGGAGCCTTTGCGGATGATGCGCGCTGCCTTATTGCCCTCAGCAGCGAGGTTGACGCCGGACATGCGGGTGACGGCGGAGAAGGGGACGAACTCGGCTTTAAGGTCGGAGAGTTCGCGACCGCGGAGGCCATACATCTCCTTGGCGAGGACGACGATGCTGCGGCCTTCGGGGGTCTCGTCGGGTAGGGAGGAGAGTTGTGCAGCGTCGGCGAGTTGATCCTTGCTGATGCCGGGAGCGGGGATAAACTCGGAGGCCTGACGGTTGCCGAGAGTGATGGTGCCGGTCTTGTCGAGTAGCAGGGTGTTGACGTCGCCTGCGGCTTCGACGGCGCGGCCGGACATGGCGAGGACGTTGTGCTGGACGAGGCGGTCCATACC
>JANYER010000458.1 GCA_025359825.1 Granulicella sp. | reverse complement strand
TCCTGGTCAACGAGTTCCTCGCCACCAACGGCCAGTTCATCCACGCCCTCGAACTCAACGGACTCCGCAACTGGAAAGAGAATCGCGAGGTCGCCGATCTCGCCTCCCGTTGGAACCAGCTCGTCATCTCCGGCGGCGACCGTCACGGCATCGAGCCCAACGCCAACATCAACCTCACCCACGCCACCAACTTCAACGACTTCGTCCACGAAGTCCGTCGCCAGCGCCTCAGCCATGTGCTCTTTATGCCGCAGTACGCCCAGCCCTGGAAGCACCGCATCCTCCAGTCCACCCTGGACGCCGTTCGCGACTACCCCCACTTCCCCGAGGGCTCCCGTCGCTGGGACCAGCGCACCTACCATCCCGACTCCGAGGGCACCATCCGCCCCCTCTCCGAGCTCTGGACCGATGGCGACTCCCTCCAGCCCAAGCCACCCGCCATCCTCTCGGCCATCATCCGCGCCGTACGGCTGCTCGGCGCAGCTCCCGTCTCCGGTGGCCTGCGACTAGCCTGGAAAGAGACCGCCGAGATGCGCACCACCCTCGCAAAACTCGACGCCTAAATCTGTCCGTACTAGCTTACGACCGCCATCTTCGCTTCCTTCGCGGCCCGCTTCGCCACGTACATTCTGCGGTCCGCAATCTCCTGCAGCTGCGTCGCATCCCTGGCATCCCGAGGATAGAGTGCATAGCCCACACTGCATGAGAGTGTCACCGCTACACCCGTCTCAAAATTGTCCCCAAACCCAACTAAGGACCGGCGCAACTGCTCCGCAATTCGTTCGCAGACAATCGGATCGGTAATATCGTTCGTAATCACGCTGAACTCGTCTCCGCCACACCGCGCCAGCGTATCCGCCGAACGCACCACACGGCTTAGACGGCTCGCGGCCTCCCGCAGCACCTCGTCGCCTTTGCGGTGCCCCAGCGCATCATTCACCGCCTTGAAGCCGTCCAGGTCGATCGTAAACACCGCAAACTGCGTCCCAAAGCGCTCACACCGCTCAATCGCCTGCCCCATACGGTCGTCGAACAGCCGGCGGTTGGGCAGCCCCGTCAGCGCATCCTGTAGCGCCAGCCCTTCATTCCGCCGGTTCTGCTCATCCAGTAGCACCAGCAGCAGACCAATCGTCACAAAGAACTTCTGCAACGTCCATACCTGGTCGTTCAACTGGTCCGCCATCGAGTTCGGAGGCAGATACGGATGGGTAAACAGGCACAGCGAATACAGCACAAAACCGGCGACCATCACCGCTCCGCCAATCCGGCTCCGCTTCATCACCCCCCACAGTGCCGCGGCCACCAGCAGATACAGATAACCCAGACCCCAGTACGTCAACCCGCGCAAATTACCCGTCCGCGCCAGCCAGAACATCGGAACCCACAACAAGGCCTGCAACACCAGCACCAGCGCTATAAAACGTACGGTGCGCAGAAACACCACCGTACAGATCAGGTCCAACACGATGCCCGCAACCACCAGCCCAACGTAGTACGGCCTTACCTTCACCCCCATGCCATACAACGTCGCCAGCCCAACCAGCGGTACACCCGTCGCAACGCAGAAGAACAGGAAATCACGAACGCGGACGTTGTCCTTCCGCGCCGCCCACGCAAACGTCAGACCCGCCAGAATATAAGCCACCAGAGCAATCGAGTGCGACGCAGCATGTTTCACCGGCGTAAACCGGTACGCATCCGACGCCACCGCCTCCACAAAGATGAAGCACAGCCCCACCAGCCACAACGTCACATCCTTCGAATCGCTGCGGCGGCGCAAAAATACCAACACCAGCATCAGCACCAGCATGGCAAGCAGGTCTGGAAGATAGAGGATGTAGTTGAAATTCAAGAAGAAACATTCCTCGGATCGGTGCTGCGCCCAATCCTGCTAGATCGAACATTCAAAATCTAAGACCATTCCCCAAGTCGATCTACGGGCAATGCACTCCGCGTCACACACCACTTCGCGCACCTAGACAGCAACGCGATCTAAAAAAATCTATCGCACTAATCATAGTGAAACAGTGCCCCCAGAGCCAGCCCAGTGGAAACTAAGCCCCGCCAACGCCCGCAACCTACGCCCAACCCCGCCCCCAGCCCGTCCGCAACAAACAAATTACATTTGCCAG
>JANYER010000434.1 GCA_025359825.1 Granulicella sp. | reverse complement strand
GAGGACGCATCTTCTTACATACTGTTAGGCTTCACACTGATGTCGGTGCGCCGATATCAGGAAGCACTACAGGCATTTTGGCAAGCCCTGTGGTTCGATTCTAAAGATGCGCTCGTGTGGCAAGTGGTGGGACTGATATTTACGGTACTGGAACGAGACGCGGAAGCGATGGAAGCGTATCGACGATCGCTCATCCTGCCAAACGGCATCGATAATGCGGACATCCGCCTGAAGATGGGCGATCTCTTAGATCGACTAGGGCGTACCGATGAGGCGCGCATCGAATGGACGCGGGCAGTTTCCGACATCAATGAGAAGGCCGCTGGTGAGGCACGCAAGAGGCTGGGATACAGGGACGATTGATTTTAATGGGTCACAACGAGCGTCACGGACGCCAACTCCCACACGAGCACCGCGACCGTCGATTCCGACAACCGTCCGCTCGTCGTGACGAAGGCAAACGGGGATGCTGTCACCTATGCGTATGACGCCACGGGCGTGCGACATGAAGTCGCACAGATGATTGTCGCGCGGACTTAAACCCGACGCGACCTGGCTTTCCACGGCCAGTACTCTACGGGGAAGTGCGGCGAGGTAACAAGCCGTACGAAGCACCCGAACAACGTATCCCGTCCGCAAGGAAGGCTCAAACCGCGAGGAGAGGGTCTCGCTGCCAGCATCAAGGCGGCAAGGGGCAAGAGTGGATGGCATGGCTAACAAATGTGAACCCTCGACTAAAGCGTCGTTACGTCGAACAGGCCAAAGGTGCTGACTGGCCTGAGCCAAAACGGGCAATGCAGTGGGAGGAGGGGCTGTCCGTTTCCCCTTCCGTGGACAACCAACGCTGCCGGCGCATAGAGGGAGCCTAAACCGATCCGGTCATCTGTGTGGAACATGGTAAGCCCGTATCCTTCCTCGTCAGAGGAAAGCCAACCGCAAGGAAGGCCGATAAGGGTGCGGGTAGAGGAGGAGAGAGCAAGCGAATGCCGGGCGGTAATAGCCCGGATAGGAGGTGCAACATCCCTCCACGCGAAAGCGGGCAGAATTCTCTCTGGTCTTTCCTCACAAGAGAACTTGAATAACCGACTAAGGAGCAACGACAGATGGCGGAACCTCACGGAACCGGTGCAGCTTCTGACACATCCAACGACTTGGCAGGAGAGAACCTAAGCCCGGAAGAGAAGAACGTTCGTCGGCTGCAAGCGCGTATTGTGAAGGCGATACAGGAGGGCAGAATGGGCAAGGCACGCGCTTTGCAGCATCTGCTCACCCACTCCCATAGCGGCAAGGTGATGGCCGTTGAGAGAGTGACGAGCAACGCGGGTAAGAAAACGCCGGGAGTAGACGGCGAGACTTGACTGACCGCAGAGAAGAGAGCAAAGGGAGTGAAGCGTCTGCGGCAGCGCGGCTATCGAGCCAAGCCGTTGCGGCGTGTCTACATCCCCAAGCGAAACGGCAAGAAACGTCCCCTCGGCATCCCCACGATGCTCGACCGCGCCATGCAGGCACTCTACCTGCTGGCCCTCGATCCCATCGCGGAAAGCTGGGCCGATCCCAACTCCTACGGGTTTCGGTTGAAGAGGAGCACACAAGACGCGATGCAGCACTGCTTCACCGTGCTCGCTCCCCGTCGTGCTCCGCAGTGGGTGCTCGAAGGCGACATAAAAGCCTGTTTCGACCGTATCGACCACAACTGGCTGCTGACCCACGTTCCCTTACCGGCGGTCATGCTCCTGATGTGGTTAAAGGCGGGCTATCTGGAGAAGCGCATCCTCCATCCCACGGAGGAAGGAACGCCGCAAGGCGGAATTATCTCCCCCGTGCTTGCCAATAGGGCGCTGGACGGGCTGCAAAGAGTGCTGAAGGAGAAATACCACCAGCGCAAGAACCGGCCCTACTACAGCGTCAATCTGGTGCGATACGCCGACGACTTCGTAATTACGTGCGCGAGTCGCACCGTCCTTGAAGAAGAGATAAAGCCTCTGGTGGCCGGTTTTCTGGCAGAACGAGGACTGGAACTCTCCCCGGAGAAGACGGTGATAACGGGGATCGCAGAGGGCTTCGATTTCCTGGGGCGCAATGTGCGCAAATACAACGGCAAGTTATTGATAAAGCCGTCAAAGCGCAACCTGTCCGATTTTCTGGACAAGCTCCGGGATCTGGTCAAGTCGCAGACGCACACGAGTGCGGGGGAACTGATCCGCCAACTCAATCCCAAGTTACGGGGTTGGGCGGGATTTCACCGGCACTTCGTGAGCAAACGCGCCTTCCACCGGGTAGACGGTGTGCTCTTTCGCCTGCTGTGGAGATGGGCGAAGAAGCGGCATCCGAACAAAAGTAGTCGCTGGCTCCGGTCTCGTTACTGGACACGGGTTGGCGGAGACAACTGGGTGTTCTTCGGCGAGGTGAGGAACTTCGATGGCTCGACCCAGCAGGCCACTCTCTATTCTACTTCCTCGATGCGCATCGTTCGGCATGTTCTGATACGTGGCGCGGTCAATCCCTACGATCCGCAATGGCGACCTTATCTGGCGAATCGCGCCGGAGGCTATGGCGGGCAGAAGGCGAAGGCAAAGCGTAACGAGATGTCGGAGGAGACGTTGTCAAGGGCGGAGTAATGCTCGTTGATGCACCGCGTCTTTGACGGGGCGTTGGAAAGGCTTGAGCCGGATGAGGGGAAACTCTCAAGTCCGGTTCTTAGGGGAGGGAGCGGCCGTAAGGCCGCCCCCTTACCTGACAACAC
>JANYER010000424.1 GCA_025359825.1 Granulicella sp. | reverse complement strand
CTCCTCGCCCGCCTCATCGCGGAAGGCGCAGCCGTGCCCTTGAACCTGCTCGGCAACACCGCCGGTGTCGGTACCGATACGCCTGACTTCATCGTCGCCACCGCCATCCTCCCCTACATCTTCACCCTGCGTGGTGATAAGTCCTGGAAGCTTCCCCCTGAGACCAGCGGAGCCAGCAAGGTCTCCCCCCTCGCCCTCAATACCTACACCCTCCTCACCGAGCGTTCGAAGGATCCCGTCCCCGGCCTCTCCGCCTACGACCTCGCCACGCAGCTCGGCAAAGAAGTGACTGAGACCGCCGTCCTCCGCGCCCTCACCGAACTCTGGCAGCATCTCCGTGTCTTGCCGATTCCTCAGGAAGGCGCAGCTACCCTCTGGGAGTTGACCACCTCGCGCTTCACAAAAATCCTCAAGGCCGGCTCCAACGCCGGGCAGCCCACTGCTCTCTCGGCGCTGATCTCGCTCTACCTCGGTCAGGCCATCGTCGCAACTGAGGAAGAGATTGAAACCTTCCTCTCGCCCCTCGCTGCACGTTCACGCATCCGCGACGTTGTTCACGCTCTGATGTCGGCACGTCAGTTGGAGACCATCGCGGTCGAAGGCAAGACCGTCCTGCACGTCGCCGGGGATCTGCCTGTCTTCCTCGCAACGGAAGCGGAAGCCGTTCCCGTCGACGACATCGGCTCTCTGGTCGTCACCACTGAGGGGGACACCACCGGCGCAGAGTTCGTCTCCGCAGACGGTCAGCCCCGCATCAAAAAGTTCGTCCCCGCACCGCGCAAGACTGGCACCGGCTTCGTCACCAAGCCCGGCTTCGGCAAAGGCATCCGCAAGCCATTCGGCGAGCGTAGCACCGAAACCACCCGCCGCCCCTTCGCCCGCGAGTCCAACCGCGCCGATCGCCCCAGCTTCACCAAGCCCTGGGCCGAGGAGCAGGCCGACCGCCTCAAGAACCAGGTCGTCCCCTCCAACTACGAGACCAACACCATCGCAGCCTCGGGTGAAGAAGGCGGCGCGCCCGCATCCGCACCGCGCCCAGCCTACCGCGATAAACCCGCATACGGCAGCAAACCCAGCTACGGCTCCAAACCGTCGTACGGCAGCAAACCGTCGTACGGCAGCAAGCCGTCGTTCGGTCGTAAGCCTTTCGGCGACAAGCCCAGCTACGGTAGCAAGCCCGCGTTTGGCTCCAGGCCCAGCTTCGGCGCAAAGCCCGGCTTCAGCCGAGACCGCGACAATGATTCCCGCCCCCCGCGTCGCGAGTACACCCCGCGTCCTGCCAGCGACACCGGCAACCCCGGCGACTTTGCACCGCGCAAGACCTTCTCCAAGCCCGGCACCTTTGGCCGCAAACGCGAAGGCGGCTTCTCTCCGCGTCCGTCCTTTGGTGGCGGCGACTCTCGCCCACCACGCCGTGAGTTCAACCCTCGTCCCGGAGCAGAAGGCGGCAGCTCGCGTCCTTCCTTCGGTGGCCGTCCGGATCGTCCTTCCTTCGGCGCACGTTCTGACCGTCCCGCATTCGGTGGTCCGCGTCAGGGCGGCTTCAACAATCGCCCCAGCTACCCGCAGCGCGATGGTGGAGGCGGGGGCTCCACCGAGTCCACCGGCCCACGCTACCGCAAGTTCGACGCCCCCCGCGGCGACCGTCCGGCGCGTCCCTTCAACTCCGATCGCCCAGAACGTCCGTTCAATGCAGATCGTCCCGCGCGGCCTTTCAACTCTGACCGTCCGGCACGTCCATATAGCTCGGATCGCCCCGCCCGCCCCTTCAATGCGGATCGCCCTTCGCGCCCGTTCAACTCCGACCGTCCCGCGCGTCCGTTCAATTCGGATCGTCCCAGCTCCGGCGGCTACGCTGGTAAGTCGGGTGGAAGCTACGCAGGCAAGCCGAGCTTCGGCGATAAGAAGCCCTACGGGAAGTCCAGCGGCGGCTATGCCGGGAAGTCTTCAGGCGGTTATGCTGGCAAGTCTTCGGGCGGCAGCTACGCAGGTAAGTCGTCGGGTGGATTCGCAGGCAAGAAGCCCTACAGCGCTGGCGATGGGAAACCAGCTGGAACCTTCGATAAATTCAAGGGCAACAAGAAGCCTTTCGGCAATCGCCCACCAGCACGTAAGTGGAAGCCCAACGAAGGCAGCAGCTCCGCCGAATAAACTAACCAACTCTCTAATGGGCGCACCAAAATGAATGCGCCCATTGAGAGCAGGAGCAAAATGCAGCAGAACGAAGCCACAGCAACGACAAAACGCGAACGCCCGGTCATCGCCATTGACGGTCCCGCCGGGGCCGGCAAGAGCACCCTCGCCGCCCACCTCGCCCGCCGCTTCGGCTTCCTCAACCTGGAGACTGGCGCCATGTACCGCGCCCTCGCCCTCAAGGCCATCGACAACGATTTCGCCTTCGACGAAGAGGCGCCCCTGCTCGAGCTCGCTGACAGCACCCGCATCACCCTGGAGCCGCAGCTCGAAGGCAACCGCGTCCTGCTCGACGGGGTCGACGTCTCCCGCCGCATCCGCGAGCAGGATGTCACCTCCGCCGCCTCCCAGATCTCTGTCCATCCCCAGCTTCGCGTCTGGATGGTCAACGAGCAGCGCGCCCTCGGCGCAGCCGGCGGAGTCGTCATGGAAGGCCGCGACATCGGCACCGCCGTCTTCCCCGACGCTGAGGTCAAGATCTTCCTTGACGCCGCCCCCGAGGTCCGTGGTAACCGCCGCTTCCGCCAAGTCGTCCCGACCGCTAAATATGTTGAGCCCGAAGGCTCCGACCGCGCTCCGGCAACGCCCGAGACCACCGAAGAACACCGTCTCGCCGAAGAGGCCATCATCCGCGACATGAAGGAGCGCGACTACCGCGACCGCCATCGCGCCCAGTCGCCCCTCCAGCCCGCCGCCGACGCCATCATCCTGGACTCCACCGCCATGACCCTCGAACAGGTCCTGGCTCAGGCCGAGGAGATCGTCCGCGTCCATCTGGAAGCGACCCGCCAGCCAAATCTACCCGGCACTCCTGCGTAAAGCACGAATTATGCACAATAAGCGGTGCAAACAAACAAGTTGGAGTTTTTTTTCTTTCAAAATTTGCCAAACATGCTAACCTTCAGTCATCGTTTGGAACAGATTGGTTTTCTGCAATAAGCTGTAGTGTTGAACCCCGATTTGGATCTAGCGGCAAATTCAAAGCAATAAGGAAATAACGAACATGGAACAGGGAACAGTGAAGTGGTTTAACGATGCCAAGGGGTTTGGCTTCATCAGCCGTCAGAACGGCGAGGACGTATTCGTACACTACTCGGCGATCAATTCGAACGGTTTCAAGAGCCTTCAAGAGGGCCAGGCTGTGCAGTTCAACGTGGTAAAGGGACCCAAGGGTTGGCAGGCGTCTGACGTTCAGCCTCTCTAGTCTCATCCGCAGCACAGCAACAACAAGTTTTGCGAGAGGGATGGCCCAGGCTATCCCTCTGCGCCTTTAAGAATCAATCGCCGTCTAACCTCACTCTATAGTGAATTATGCGGATGCCTCACACTCTCGCCTCAAACCTTCAACTCCTGGTGCTGGCAGTCGCCTTCGGAACAGGAGCCAAAGCCATCGCGCAGGACGCTCCGCCTCCAGCCGATAAGTCCGACAAAGCAACTGAATCGGCCCAGCGACCTCTTCCCGACATTCCTACCTTGATGCGCGAGGTCGGTGTCCATCAAAAAGCGGAAGAAGAGATCCGCAAGAACTACCTCTACCACGCAATCGAAAGCCGCCAGGACCGCGACGGCAATGGTGCCATCAAGAAGACCACCACCAACGAATACGACGTCTTCTGGGTCAACGGAGTTCCCGTTCAGAAGCTAGTTAAGAAGAACGGCAAAGACCTCACTCCCGACGAGCAGAAGAAGGAGAGCGAGCGGATCGACAAGGACGTCGCCAAGGCCCGGGAGCGCAAAGACAAAGCAGACTCCAAGGGTAAAGAAAGTGGTCCGCGCGGCAACGAAGCCATCACAGCATCGCGCATTCTCGAGCTCGGTGCCTTCAGCAACCCTCGCCGCGTGACCCTGGACGGACGCGACACCATCGTGGTCGACTACGCCGGCGACCCAAAGGCTAAGACCCGCAATCGCTTTGAGGATGTCTTCCGCGACCTCGTCGGCACCGTCTGGGTGGATGAGCAGGACCGAGTCATTCGCCGCACCGAGGGCCACTTCCTCAACTCCTACAAGATCGGCGGAGGACTGCTGGTCAACATCCGCAAAGACACGAGCTTTAACTTCGACCAGAAGAAGGTGAACAGCGAGGTGTGGCTGCCTACGCGGGTTGAGGGCAACGGTGCCGTACGCCTCCTGCTGCTGGTCAACTTCAACGGAGTCGTAACTTTCCAGATGTCGAACTACCGCAAGTTCAAGACCACGTCCACGATGCTTCCCGAAGTTAACAAAGTGGAAGAAGTCGCGGCACCCAATTCGCCGCAGTAGCGAGCTTGCCGGTATCGCAGCGGTAACCGTTTCGTCGTGCGATCATCGCGCTTTCTGTGCGATCTGCGTAGCCTATGCCATGGAAGGTCGCGCATAATATTGGTTGCAGGGCAAAAGTATGTTCTGCGCGAATTGAATTGAATCGAGGAAGCAATGGCGACGAAGACAGGAACCCTCACCCCAGCAAATCCGGCGAATGACAGCCACGAACGCGAGATGACGTTTGATATCTTTCGGCGTTGGGGATATCTCCAGGCATCTCTCGATCCGCTGGGTCAGTTCCTGCCGCCTGAGCCGTTTCCGACGCCTACTCCTGAGGGGGAGAATGCGAAGCTCGCGCGCAGCTACTACTGCGGCACCATCGCTGCGGAGTTCATGCACATCGTCGACCCGGAGCGTCGCCAGTGGTTGCAGCAGAAGTTAGAGCAGCCGATTCCTAAGCCGAACCAGAAGCAGATCCTCACCCACTTGATTCGCGCCGATGTGTTTGAGCAGGTCATTCAATCCCGCTATCTCGGCACCAAGCGTTTCTCGCTCGAAGGTCTTACTGCCCTGAATCCATTTCTCGATCGCGTGTTCGAGGTGAGTGCCAGTCATGGCGTCAACATGGCGATGATTGCGATGAGCCATCGCGGCCGCTTGAACGTGATGACGAATATGATCGGTCGCGCAGCGCGCGAGATCTTTGCCAAGTTCGAAGATGTGGATCCGCGCAGCACGCTGGGTGGCGGCGACGTGAAGTACCACATGGGGGCGACTGGAACCTATACATCGCCTGACGGGAAGACGATATCGCTGCATCTGGCTTCAAACCCCAGCCACCTGGAGGCCGTGAATCCAGTGGTGATGGGACGTGCGCGCGCCAAGCAGATTCGCGCGGGCAAGAACGGTGTAGACGAAGTGATGCCGATCATCCTGCATGGCGATGCGGCGTTCGCTGGACAAGGCGTTACGGCGGAGTCGTTGAACCTGGCTTCGCTCTCGGGTTATAACCTTGGCGGCACGCTGCATATCATCACCAACAACCTTCTCGGCTTCACGGCGCTGCCGGAGGAGTCGAACTCCTCGCGTTTCTCGACTGACTTGGCGAAGCGTCTGCCGATCCCAATCTTCCATGTGAATGCGGAAGATCCGGATGCTGCAGCGTATGTTGCGAGCATCGCTGCTGAGTATCGGCAGACGTTCCGTTCGGACGTAATCGTCGACCTGATTGGCTATCGCCGCTACGGTCATAACGAGGCTGATGATCCGACGGTGACGCAGCCGCGCCGCTACGCGATCATCAAGGACCGCGCTCCGCTGTACCAGATCTACGCGAAGCAGATTGGCGTTGACCCTGCGGCAGAGGCCAAGGCAATTCAGGAAGGCTTCTTCGAAGAGCAGCGGATTGCAACGACGATTGAGCATAAGCCGCACATGGCTTCGCTGCCAGAGTACTGGGACGCATATACGGGCGGTGAACTTTCTGAGGCAGACCGGCAGATGAAGACTGGCATCTCTGCTGAGAAGGTGCTGGAGCTTGCTACTCTGATGACGAAGTATCCCGAGAGCTTCCATATCCATCCGAAGGTGCAGAAGCTCTATGAGCAGCGGGTGGAGATGGCCTTGGGCAAGCGTCCATTTGACTACGGCTCTGCGGAGCTGCTGGCCTATGCGTCGCTGGTGACACAAGGAACTCCGGTGCGTTTGACCGGGCAGGACTCACAGCGCGGTACGTTCAACCAGCGGCATTCGGTGCTGGTGGATATGGAGACCGAGGTTCGCTACACACCGCTCGAGCACGTGACTGAATCGCAGGCCCGCTTCGAGGTGCATAACTCGCCGCTGTCTGAAGCTGCCTGCCTGGGATACGAATACGGCTATTCGCGCGACTACCCTGAGGCACTGGTGCTTTGGGAGGCGCAGTTCGGTGACTTCGTAAACGGCGCGCAGATCATCATCGACCAGTTCATCGTCGCGGGTGAAGCAAAGTGGCATCTACTCTCGGGCGTGGTGATGCTGCTGCCGCACGGCTATGACGGGCAGGGACCGGAGCACTCCAGTGCCCGTATGGAACGCTTCCTGCAGTCGGCTGCGTATGACAATATTCAGATCTGCCAGCCCTCGAATGCTGCACAGTACTTCCACTTGATTCGCCGGCAGGCGATGCGCGCGTGGCGGAAGCCGCTCATCGTGTTTACGCCGAAGAGCATGCTGCGTCATCCGGATGCTTCGTCGGCGCTGGCGGACTTCTCGTTCGACCAGTTCCAGAATGTGCTGCCGGACCACGAGGTGCAGAGCCCGCGTCGTCTGCTGGTGTGCAGCGGCAAGATCGGCCACAATCTGCGGGTGGAACGGACCAAGCGCAAGGACATGGGCGTCGCCGTCCTCTTCGTCGAACAGCTCTTCCCATGGCCTGAGGCTGAGTTACAGGCGGCGCTGGACGAGCATCCCGACGCCCAGGAGATTGTCTGGGTTCAGGAGGAGCCGGCCAACATGGGTGCCTTTACCTACGTGATGCCCGAGCTTCGTCGCATGGCTGGATCGCGGACGGTGCTCAGTGTGAAGCGGACGGCGAGTGCGAGCCCGGCGACCGGGTCTGCCAAGGCGCATGAGATGGAAGAGAAGACGCTCATCGACCTTGCCTTTGGTGCTTAGCGCCTATACCCCCCCCGGGGGGGTGTTTAGCTAACCCCTTTATTTGCTGGTGTTTGGCTCATTTGTGTATCGTCAAAATCGTGCAAACAAAGGGGTTACGGGTAAAATCGTGCAGCGTAAGGACTTAGACCTCAGCTTGTGGCTGGGGTTTTTGTTTTGATCTCTAGTTCAATTGTACGAAATGCCACCTAACTAAATACTCATTTATTTTTAGCGGCTAAGTGTTGATGGGGTTTGGGTTGCGTCATTTGAGGAGCGGTTTGGGGCTTGACATGCGATTTTGCTGAGTGTTTTTGTGAAAAATAGTTTTGGGGTGGGCTGGGAGAGCAAAGGCAACGGCAAAAGCAATAATTATGTCGTTTCGGCTGCGCTTCCACTCCTGCCTTCGGCAGAGTGGAAGAGGGTCTTGGCGGAGCTTTGAATGTCCAGGCTAAAGCCTGGACCTACCCCAAGAGCAACGACAAGAGCAAGGGCGATATTGTGTCGCCTGCGGCGAGTGGTTTATTGGCACGCGTGAACGCGTACCCTTCCGTGATGGAAAATTCGGTTGGGTGGTGAGATTTGGGGGAGTCTTGGAGGAGAGCGGTCGTGCTGCGCACGATGCCCACATCTCAGAATCGAGATATGGGGCACCCGGCACCTGGGGTCGAGTGGTTCGAGCGGTAGGGGTGGTGCGAACGGTTTCGGGGTACTTCGACTTCGCTCAGAATGACAGATTTGGGGTGCGGGTGAGGTTACAAACAAGAACAGAGGCAGATCCCTTCGGCTTCGCTCAGGTAAGTCACACAGCAACATCTGGACATACAAAGACCCGGCAACGGCGAGGTGGCTTCCCTTCGCTGCGTTGCCGGGTCCTGGGGTGGAGCTAATTCGTGGGGTGGAAGGATACGAGGATGGATACGAAGACCAGGCCGTAGAGGATTACGAAGACCTGCCAGTTGCGTTCGATCCAGCTGGTTGAGTCGTGGGATGCGCTCATGTAGAAATTTCTCCTTGTAGTTCAAGAGTACTTGAGATGTGGTGTGGACTCCAAGTGTGCCGTGTGGGTTGCTGCGGCTACTTTAGATCGCGGATCCAGATGTTGCGGAAGCTGATGGGTTCGCTCTTGTCTCCGTGGGCCTGGAGTTTGATGGGAGCGGTGTCGTACTTCTTGTAGACGGGTTGACCGATGTAGAGGGTTTCGCCTTTGAGTTCGAAGTGGTTCTGGACGATGATTCCGTTGAAGAGGACGGTGGCGTAGGCGGGGGTCTTGACGGAGCCGTCTTCGTTGAAGATGGGAGCGGTCCAGACGATGTCGTAGGTCTGCCATTCGCCGGGTTTGCGGTTGGGGTTGGCGAGGGGAATGCCTTGCTTGTAGATGCTACCGGCCTGTCCATTGACGTAGGTCTTG
Source organism: Granulicella sp. (assembly GCA_025359825.1). Classification (GTDB taxonomy): domain Bacteria; phylum Acidobacteriota; class Terriglobia; order Terriglobales; family Acidobacteriaceae; genus Edaphobacter. Next base: position 7,514 of record JANYER010000424.1, on the reverse strand, counting down.
TTGTTGTAGGAGTCGAGGACCTGGAGCTCATAGCCGGCGTCGCCGATGCCGGTGGAGGCGAGGAAGACACCGCTGTTGCCGCGGGCCTGGTCGGAGCCGGTGATGTTGGTGGGGACGCGCCATTCGACGTGGAGCTGATAGTTCTTGAAGCTGCGTTTGGTCTCGATGTTGCCGCCGCCGTTTTTGTTGACGGTCATGATGCCATCGGCTACGACCCAGGTGGCGGGGGACTTGTCTTTGGTGGTGACCCACTGGTCGAGGCTCTTGCCGTCGAAGAGAACGATGGCGTCGGAGGGGGGAGCGAAGGGCGTGGCTCCGGGTGTAACGATGGGTGGGACGGGTTCGTAGACTTCGGTGTCCTGATGCTTGGGGGCTGCGGGGGCTTGTGCGTAGAGGGCGGTGGTGGTGGCGAGGAGTGCGAGGGTCAGGATGCGCATGGTGGATTCCTTTTTTGTAGTGCTGGTGACGGCAAGAGCAACGGCAAAAGCAAGAGCGATCTATCTGTCGTTTCGCCCATTCGGCTTCGCTCAGGGCTGCATTCCTGCCTTCGGCATAGTGGAAGGGGCTTTGGAGGCTGGTTTAATGTCCAGGCTAAAGCCTGGACCTATCTCAACGGCAAGAGCAACGGCAACGACAAGAGCAACGGCAACGACAAGAGCAACAGCAACGACAAGAGCAACAGCAACAGCAACAGCAACGACAATAGCAACGACAACAGCAGATCCCTACGGGATGACAAACAAAAAACAACGGCAAGAGCAACGGCGAAGTTTTAGGCGAGCTTCATGGTCTTGGGGTTCCAGTGGACGATGGCGTTCTTTTCCAGGCTCAGGTTGGAGAGCAGTGCGGCACCGGCGGCGCGGAAGCCGAAGGTGGCGTCTTCTACGGGTTGTTTGCGGGTGCGGACAGAGTTGAAGAAGTTCTGGAAGTGGTCGTAGCTATCGCTGTAGCCGCGCGGGGCAGCGTACTTCTGGGTGGTGCCGACTGCATCCTGCACGGGATCGGGTGCGGGGTACTTGGCGCGGTATTGCGTGAGGAAGCGTTTCTGCATGTCGTTGGTGAAGGTGGAGACGGTATAGCCGGGTTCTTTCTCGCGTGGCGTGCGGGAGACGGTGAGAGTTGTTCCTGCAATCTCCATGGTGCCTTCGGAGCCGGTGAAGAGGAAGCCTTCGCTCTCTTCGCCGCCGTTGACGAAGTTGACGCGGAGGGAGAGGTTGAAGCCTTCGGGGTAGTCGAAGAGGCCGAGGAGGACGTCGGGGACGTCACGGCCGTCGTTCCAGAAGCGGGTGGCACCGGTGGCCATGGCGCGGGTGGGGCCTTCGGAGCCGGTGATGAAGTGCGTGCCGCTGAAGAGGTGGACGAAGAGGTCACCTGCTACGCCGGAGCCGTAGTCCTTCCATTTGCGCCACTGGAAGAAGCGTTCGGCGTTGAAGGAAATCTTGGGTGCGTTGCCGAGGAAGCGGGGCCAGTCGCAGGTCTCGGGGCTGGCGTCGAGCGGGACGGTGTAGTTCCAGGCGCCGATGGAGGAGTTCCTATCCCAGCGGGCGGCGATCATGTTGAGCTTGCCGATGGCTCCGGCGGCGAGCAGCTCTTTGGCCTTGGCGTAGACGATGGAGCTGACGCGCTGGCTGCCTACCTGGAGGATGCGGTTAGTGGTGCGAGCGGTCTCGATGATGGCTGGGCCGTCGTCGTAGATGTGGATCATCGGCTTTTCGAGGTAGACGTCTTTGCCGGCCTTCATGCAGTCGATGGCGACTTGGCGGTGCCAGTGGTCGGGGGTGGCGATGAGGACGGCGTCGATGTCTTTGCGGGTGAGGAGCTCTTTGTAGTCGCGGGTGGTGGTGATTTCATTTCCGGAAGGACCGCCCCAAAGCTCTTTGGCGTGGGCGAGACGACCGTCGTAACAGTCAGCGACGGCGACGAGCTTCACCCCGGGGACAGTGATGGCGGTGCGGGTGTCTCCCTGGCCCTGGCCGCCGGCGCCGATGAGGGCGAGGTTGATGCGGTCGTTGGCTGCGGTGGGAGCGGGTGCCTGTTCCAGCGTGGCTGCCCCAAGCAGGATGGTGTTGGTGCCGGCAGCGGCGAGTGTTGCAGACTTAAGAAAAGTGCGGCGATCCAGAGGAGGCATGGGCTTCTTTCGCGGCTTGCAAGTTAGGTAAAACGGTTGCATGGAAACGGTATTGCAATGGGGGAGCTGTGTCTAGTGGGGAGGGTGATGAGAGTGATTGCGGAAGCGACTACAACTACAACGACAAAAGCAGATTCCTACGGAACGACAAACAAAAATGCATCGGCAACTACAAAGAGCAGATTCCTGCGCTGCGGAATGACGAACAAAAGTGCGGCAACAGTGTAGCGAAGAGCTATTGAGCTATTGAGCGTGCGGTGTGGGGTTGGAGACTTCGCGGGCGTAGAGCTGGTAGGTGACTTTGGGTGGCGTGGAGTCCGTACCTACGCTGAGGGAGGGACTTTGGTGGAGGACGCGGACGCGGTCCTGGATCTGGCGGTCGGCGAGGGTCATGCGTTCGCGGGAGCGGAGGTAGTCGAGCCAGGACTCCATGAGGAAGGTTTCGTTGAGGCGAGTGGGGTCGGTGACGTCGCGGAAGATTCCCCAGCGAATGGCTCCGTCGCGAAGGCGGACGCCCTGGAGCAGATGGATGGCGTGGGTGAACTCGGCGTAGCGGTCGATGGGGATGATGTATTCGACGGAGATGCGGATGGGGCCTTCGGTGTGGTCGGCCTCCTGACCGTTGAGGGCAGCGAGCTCGGGGGCGGGATGCTTCCACTGGTAGGGCGTGTAGTCGGGGGTGGGGCCCTGGAGGATCTTGAAGCGATGCACGATGGGAAGCGTGATGAGAAGTCCAGCAGCAGCGGTGGTGAGGGCTATTGGGGTGGTGGAGTGTTCGGCGATGAAGCCCCAGAGGACGGAGCCAAGGGCGAGTCCGCCCTGGAAGGTCATCAGGTAGGTGCCGAGGGCGCGGGCCTGCACCCAGGCGGGGACTGAGAGTTGGACGGAGGTGTTGAGAGTGGCCATGGTGCTGGTCCAGGCGAAGCCGGAGACGATGAGGGTGGGGATGATCAGCCAGGGCTTGTGTGCGAATGCGAGCATGAGCAGGGTGAGGGTGTTGTAGAGGGTGGCGGCGGCGATGATGCGATCAGCGGGAATGCGACGGCGGATCTTAGGGAGTTGGGTGGCAGCTACGAGTGCACCGAGGCCGAGCGCTCCGTTAAGGATGCCGTAGCCGAAGGCTCCTTGATGGAGATCGCGTGCCGCGACGACGGCGAGCAGCGACCAGATAGCAGAGACGAAGAAGGTAAAGGTGAAGGCTCGGATGAGTGAGGCCTGAAGGTCAGGCGCGTAACGGACGTAGCGAAGGCCGGTACGGATGGAGGGAGCGATGCGCTCGGAGGGGAGCGCGGATTTGAAGAGCGGGGTGCGCTTCCAGTTGACGAGAACCCAGATGACTCCGGCGAAGGAGAGGGCGTTGAGGAGGAAGACGTAGGCGGTGCCGGTGTCGGTGCGCTTGAAGGCAGCGAGCATGAGTCCGCCGAGCGCAGGGCCAAGAGCGCGGGCGAGGTTGTTGGAGGCAGAGTTGAGCGAGACAGTGTCGGGGATGAGAGGGCGGGGGACGAGCTCGGGAATGATGGCCTGCCAGGCAGGATTGTTCATGGACGAGCCGACATTGAGCAGGAAGGTGAAGCTGAGCAGGGCCCACGGAGAGATGTGTCCGAGGAAGGTAAGGACGGCGAGGATGGCTACGGAGACGAGCATCCAGACCTGCCAGAAGATGAGCAGGCGGCGGCGGTCGAAGAGGTCTGCAGTGGCACCGGCGAGGAGTCCGAGGAGCAGGACGGGAAGGGATGCCGCCGTCTGCATGAGGGCGATGAGCAGCGGCGAGGTGGTGAGGGAGGTCATCAGCCAGGTGCCGGCGGTGTCCTGCATCCAGGTGCCGAGGGAGGAGACGGTGGAGGCGATCCAGCGATCGCGGAAGAGCGGGATGCGGAGTGGGGCGAAGCCGTCCGAGGGAAGGATGGGGGAGGCGGCGCTGCTTTGGGGGGTGATGTTGGGAGTTTCAAACGGCATGAGCTGAACTTAGTCTACGAGTTTTGGAGGGGAGCGGTGGAGTGGATGGCGGCGTGCTGCAACTGCGATCGTGCAGGTAATTGCAGATTATCGAATCTGGTACGTCGCGCGCTTCGTATTGGTCGTAGAAGAAAGAAGCTAAACGCTTATGCTTGCTGGGTCCCTAGTTCGGGGGATATTGTTAGGGGGCGTGGGGAGGGGAATGCAGACGGTAACTGTGAAACGGTTTAGTGAAAAGAGGTAAATGGTTTCCTGCTTGAGGATTTTTTAGGGATATTTTCTATGCAAAATGTAGCAATATTGCATTTATAAGCTTTGGTATGAGAATTGCTGTAATCTAGACAGATATTAACCGCCGTGCAACTTCCGGAGATGTCCTTATGAGCCGAAAACTACAACTTGTGCTTCTGCTTTTGTTGATTGTTGGCACGACCGAAACGGGCGTGCGAGCTTCGACGGACTGCGAACGCTGGATGGCGGCCTATAAGACGAACCTCGCTCATGCGAAGGCAGTGCGGCGCATGCAGGCAGCGCATGAACGGGTGAAGCATCTGGCGCAGCGCAAGCTGGCGAATTATGTAAAGAAGCCTTCGGCACCGAAGCCGGTACGGGCGCATTTTGTGCGGCCGAAGTATACGCGGCAGCAGATGCTGGACCGCTTCAATATCCTGTGCGGCGACCTGCCGGGGATGAACAAGCCAGCCGACCAGTTGATGGAAGGGAAGATGACGCCGGTGGAGTTTGCTTCCGAGATGAAGCCTTTTGTGCCGGTGGATTTGGAGAATACGGACGATGGCGGTCTGATCGCTTCGACCGATGGGCCGCCTCCGTATGAGCCCCCGACGAATGGCCCTGGTGATGGTCCAAACACGGGTGGCCCTGGTGGTGGCGGGCCTCCGATCTATGGTGGTGGTCCGGGTGGTGGTACTACGACTTCTGAACCCCCACCGGCTCCTCCGATTACAACTGTGCCTGAGCCTGGGAGCATTGTCATGGTGCTGACAGGTCTGGTGGGCTCTGCGGGAGCGGCGCGGCGGCGTATGCAGCGCTAGAACAGTTTTTTGAATGATTGTTGAACGACCCGTCCTGATGAGGACGGGTCGTTTTGTTGTGGCTGGAGTGTTCTGCTAGGTCTTTTCCGGAGGGTTGAGATCGGGGCGGAAGATGCGTTGTAGCGGTCGCTGGATGGCGCGGAGGAGGGCTCGTGCTGCGAAGAGCGAGGCGACCAGCAGGGTGACGGCGATGGCGGCGGCGATCATGGGGTGGTGGGTAGCGAACCAGGTGAGTCCGATTGCGACGGCGTCTTCGGTGGTGCTGAGGGCGATGTTGGAGATGGGCTCGGGGCTGGGGGTGACAGCGGCGCGGACGGCGGTTTTGGAGGTGTGCGCTGCGAGGGCGATGGCTGCGCCGAGTGCGGTGGCCAAAACTTGCATCTGCGGAGTGAGTTGGGAACTGGCGTGGTAGGCGACGAGCGCGGCGACGGGGATGCGGACGAAGGTGTGGAGCAGGTTCCAGACCATGTCGAGTGCGGGGATTTTATCGGCGAAGAACTCGACGGCAAAGAGAATGGCGCAGGTGATGAGGATCCAGGTATGGCCGAGGGGATCAAGGCCGGGCGGGAGCAGAACGAGGTGAGTGCGGGCAAGGATGCCTAGAGTGAGGACGGTGGCGTAGATGTTGAGCCCGGCCGCGAAGCTGGAGGCGATGATGAGGGCGGCGATGCTGGCGGGGGTGAACATGCTGGGGAGGATTCTACATGGGTAGGGTAAGGAAGGGTTTTAGGGTGGGTTAAAAAGGAAACCCACGCAGCGCGGTGGGGGCTGATGCGTGGGTATTCCGGTAAAGCAACGAAGTGGGTGGACTTCGTTATGACTGACTCAACCCGAAGGGAGTCTTGCCACTCACCTAATGTATCGGGATCAGGGGGTGAAGTCAAGCAGTACTGTGAATTATTGCAGCCTTTTGATTGCCGGGAATTGGAGCTTCCAGCCTGCCTTTATTTGAAGTTTGGGGCTCTTAATTGAGTCATTAGAAGGCGTCGGAGTTGATTCTGCCTGAGTCGGTCCGCTGAGTGTTCTCGTTCGTCAACCTCTCCGATGCAGCATACGAGCTGCTCGCGCACTAATATTATCGTTCGGCAGGAAAAGTATGTGAATTTCAAGAGACCGTTCCTCCCGGAGGGGATTGCTTTATGCGTTTTCTAACCAGTGCTATGAGGCTTTTACAAGGGTTGACGGTTCTCTTCTTGACGTATCACGTCGATGCGCAGGTATCTTCTGCGAAGCTGCCGAAGATGTACTTTTCGGACTCGTCCCGTTTAGGCCGGCCGTTCGCGAAGGACCCCTCGGTGATTAAATTCAAGGGTAGCTACTGGATGTATTACTCGATTCCTGCACCCGAGACAGATGCGCAGAAGGGGCCGGTTGGGATCGATGCGATCGGCACGACGGGGTGGGGCATCGGCATAGCAAAGTCTGCCGATCTGATCCACTGGGACAAGGTTGGGGAACTTCCGCCGGTGCAGGAGATCGAGAGACACGGAGTTGCAGCGCCGGGAGCACGGGTGATCGACGGCAAGGTGCATCTTTTTTACCAGACCTATGGCTTTGGCAAAGAGGACGCCATCTGTCATGCGGTGTCGAGCGATGGGGTCCATTTTGACCGCGATCCTTCGAACCCGGTCTATCACCCGACGCGGATGGCATGGTCGGTGGGCCGCGCCATTGATGCAGAGGTGTATCCCCATGGCAAAGAGCTGTGGCTGTTGTTCGCGACGCGCGATCCGGAGATGAAGATACAGCAGATAGGAATGGCAGCGGCCCCGTTGAAGTCGGACTACAGCCGGTCCACCTGGCACGATGTGTCGACGGCTGGGCCGGTGATGAAGCCGGAGCTGGCGTGGGAACAACGATGCACGGAGGCCCCCAGTATTCTGCACCACGGAAAGCTGCTGTATCTGTTCTATGCGGGAGCGTACAACAACGCGCCGCAGCAGATTGGCGTCGCAACGAGTGTAGACGGCAAGGTATGGAAGCGGCTGAGCGACGAGCCGTTGCTGGCGAACGGCAAACCGGGCACGTGGAACTCCTCGGAGTCAGGACATCCGGGTGTCTTTACCGATGATAACGGGAGGAGCTATTTGTTTTTCCAGGCCAACAACGACAACGGACATACCTGGTTTCTGTCTATGCTGGAGATCCGGTGGCAGGGCAGCCGACCGTACCTCGTGGAGCCGTAGCAGACAAGAGAGTTTCGACTCTTTCAGCCATCAGAGTTACAGGCGGCAGATGAGGAGCTCTCTTTCGTAGACCATCTCTGGTGGGAGGTGATCGTGGAGGAGTAGGAAGAGCTCTTCGTGGCCCATGACTTCTTTGCGCCATTGGGCGCGATCAACCTTCTGGAGTTCGTCGAATGTCTCGCGGGGGAAGTC
>JANYER010000402.1 GCA_025359825.1 Granulicella sp. | reverse complement strand
ATGGCAAGTACACGACGCATACGACGATTGAGTTCAAAACGGATAAGGACCTGCCAAGCGGAATCGAGAAGGACTGGTTCATGCTGTGGTCGGCGTACCGGTGGACCGGAGACAAGAAGTATCTGGAGCCGTTGATGGACCTGGGGCCGGCGTTGCTGCCGCTGGTGAACTCAGACGCGATGGACATGCTGAAGGTGAAGGAGCAGTGGAGCAAGCAGGTGGTGGCGTCGGCGAAGACGATTGGCGCGACGGAGACTCCGCAGCATCTGGCGTGGCAGGCGACGGGAGATACGAAGTACCTGGAGGCGGCGTATGGCTCGCAGATTCAGACGGCGAAGGACCGCGAGTTTCTGAATACCGAAGGGAGTTTGTGGATCGACCGGATCTACTTCAACAATGGGGAGTTGCAGCGGGCGAGGCTGGGAGGTGTGGCGTTGCAGCGGGGGTATGTGTATCCGGGGCATGTGGTGAGCTGGCGGTTTGCTGCACCAGCGAATGACCAGAGTGTGGCGATCCTAGTGCCGGAGGGAACGCCGGACCACATCAGGATCATCGCGTACAACCTTGAGGCTACGGCAGTGAAGGCGCGTATGACGGGTTGGGAGATTGATCCGGGTACGTGGGAGATTGTGCAGGGTGTGCAGGGTGGGTCTGCTAGTGCTGCGTTGCAGGATGTGAGTACGCGGACGGAGGCGTTCGAGCGTAGCAGCGATGTGGAGATTACGTTTGCTCCACATGCGACGACGGTGATCGAGCTGAAGTTGAAGACTAAGGGCGTGCCGTATTGGAGTCGCGCTGATCTTGGCATTGGAAAAGATGATGTTAGCTTCGCGGGGAGTCGGATGACGGTGAGAGTGCATAGTTTGGGGTCGGTGGATGCGCCGGCGTCCAAGGTGGTTCTGCGCGATAAGGATGGCAAGGTGTTGGCTACGGGGAGTGTGCCGCGGCTGAAGGCTCCGCTGGACTTGATGCCGAAGACTGCGGACGTGGTGCTGAACCTACCGGCGGCTGCGGATTGGAAGGGCGGAAGCGTGAGTGTGGAATCGAGTAGTACGGCGCCGGAGATTACGAAGATGAATAATCGGGTTGATTTCTAAGTCGATTGGCGTCTGACGTGCTTACAGCGTCGGGGCTTAAAACTGCGCGTTTATTGGGCGATTGGATGAATTAGCGCTTGCACTCGGGGGGTGGGAGATGTAACTCTTACTCTCACTGCCATGCGCCCCTTTCTTGCTGTACCTGCCTTGATTCTTGGACTTACTCTTCAGGCCTTCGGCCAGACTACCCCGCCTGCTTGTACGGGGCTTTGCCTGCAACAGGTCTCCTGCGCGGGTGGCAAGACGACCACCATTAGTGGGACGGTCTACGCGCCCAATGGTGTGGACCCGCTGCCGAATGTGACGGTGTACATTCCGAACGCTCCGGTGGATGCGTTCACCGCGACGGTGAGCTGTCCGGTGGCGGGGCAGGCTCCTTCGGGCTCTCCGCTGGTGGGGACGACGACGAACGCCGACGGTACGTTTACGCTGGCGAATGTTCCGGTGGGGAGCAATATTCCGCTGGTGGTGGTGTCGGGGCGTTGGCGGCGGCAGGTGGTTGTGCCGGGTACTGTCGCTTGTACGGACACCCCTTTCCTGGTGAACATGCCGAGGAACAAGGCTGAGGGAGATATTCCGCGGATCGCGATTGCTACGGGGTCACAGGACTCCGTGGAGTGCGTACTGCGCAAGGTGGGGCTGGATGATGCGGAGTTTACGAATCCGCTGGACCCAGGGCGGATTCATTTGTATAGCGGGAGCTTCGCACCTGGAGCGCGGGTGGATAGTACGACACCATCGGAGAACATCCTGATGGGCAACCTGAATGTGCTGAACCAGTATGACGCGATCATGCTGCCGTGCGAAGGTGGGCAGTACCTCCGCACGGCGACGCAGCTTGCCAACCTCATCCAATATGCGGATGCGGGCGGGCGGGTGTACTCGAGCCACTACAGCTATGCGTGGATGTTTCAGAATCCTCCGTTCAACACGGTAGTGAACTGGGCGGTGAACCAGGCGACTCTGCCGAACGGCATCGCTACTGTCGATACGAGCTTTTCCGATGGGCAGACACTTTCGACGTGGCTACAGTTGGTGGGAGCTTCGACGACGCCGGGACAGATTCCGATCCAGACGATCAAGCACGACTTCAATGGGGTAGTGGCGCCGACGCAGTCGTGGCTGACGCTGAATGACGCGTCGCATGGAAATCCTGTGATGCAGTTCACGTTTAACACGCCGGTGGGTTCGACCGTAAACCAGTGTGGGCGGGTTTTGTATAACGAGTACCACGTTGAGAATCCGATCATCGCTTCACAGAACAAAGCCTTTCCGACAGAGTGCTCTCCGGGTGCGATGACAGCGCAGGAGAAGCTGCTGGAGTACAGCCTCTTCGACCTGACGAATGATGGCGGTGAGCCTACACTGACGCCGATTTCGGCGGACTTTGGCAGCCAAGCGTTGGGCTTTGCGACTGCTCCGAAGAGCTTTGTGTTGAAGAATAATTCCACCTTTGCGCTGCCGATTACGACGCTAGCTACGAGTGGTGACTTTGCGGCGACGTCGGCTTGTACGTCCGTGCCGGCGTATGGGTCGTGCACGATTAATGTAGTGTTTACGCCGACGGCGCTGGGTGCGCGGACGGGTACGCTGACGGTGGGATCGGCGGCGAAGACGCTGACGGCTGCGCTGACCGGGACTGGCGTTCCGGCGCTGGTGGGGTCTGTGACTGCGCTGGACTTTGGTAGCGCAGATCTGGGTGTGTCTATCTCGAAGACCATTACGATTACCAGCAGCGCGCCGGGTGCGGTGCCTCTGCCAACCTTCTCGGCGACCGGTGACTATACGACTGCTTCTACCTGTGGGGCATCGATTGCCTCGCTCGGTAGCTGCACCATTACCGTGTTCTTCAAGCCGACGGTGACCGGGACGCGGACAGGGACGCTTACGGCAAACTCATCCAACTCGGCGTACACCGGGCTGGCAGTGGCGTTGACGGGGAATGGGGTGGACTTTGCGATTGCGTTCAACCCAACCTCGGGCTCGGTGATTGCTGGATACGATACCGCTACAAGCATTACGCTGACTCCGATTGCCGGGTTTGCGGGAACAGTTTCGATGGGTTGTTCGACGAATGCAGCGGCGTCGGTTTGCTCCTCGACGACTGCGCCTACGGTGTTGTCGGCCACGGTGAAGATTGGGGTATCGATTACGTCGACCTCGAAGTACACGGTGGTTGGGTACGGCGGTGTCGGCGGCAATGGGTTGCTGGCGTTGCTGGCGATTGGCAGTGGGCTGCTCTTGTGGGTGCGACGAGGGGCTACCAGTGCGTTGCTTCGCTCTGGACTGCTGGTGGTGCTGCTGGGTGCGGTGGGCTTGTTTGCGACGGGTTGCTCGGGCAAGTCGCCCGCGCTGAACGGCGTCTACACGCTGCCGGGCACGTACACTTACACGATTACTGCGACGGATGGAACGCTGACTCACTCGGCGACCTACAGCCTGACGGTTACGGCGAAGTAGCTTGTTCGCTACAATCATCTGCGCCGGCGATTGACCTCCTTGACCGGTGGCCAATCGCTGGAGCAGATAACAGATGTGCGGCCCTCTCGCCAGATACGTCGAACGGCGAATTCCTCTTGCAACGTATCGACCATGCGGGCCAGGCCCAGCATGGGTGAAGTACGGAGAAATATTCTTATGTTCTTGCTGCGCCGCGTGCTTGCCGGCTCCTGCTTTCTTGCGTCTAGTCTTCTCGTTTCCTCGCTCCAAGCCCAGGAAGCGCATCGTCCTCCCGCAACTCCCCTGATTGCGCATGATCCGTACTTCAGCGTGTGGTCGGATACGGATGAGTTGACTGCTTCGCCGACCAAGCACTGGACGGGCGCTGCCCAGCCGCTGATGGGGCTGGTGCGTGTGGATGGCAAGGCGTTTCGCATCATGGGGAACAGTCCGCGCGAGGTGGCGGTGATGAAGCAGACGGCGATGCAGTTGACGCCGACGCATACCCGCTACTCGTTCGCGAATGAGACTGTTGCCATCGACCTGACGTTCTTTACCCCGGCGTTTCTGGATGATCTTGATCTGCTGTCGCGGCCGGTGACGTACCTGACGTGGACGGCGCATGCGCTGGATGGTGCGCAGCATGATGTGCAGGTGTACTTCGGCGCGCGGTCGGATATTGCGACCAGTTATGAGCGGCAGGCTGTGGTGTTTTCGCGGCACCAGACGGCGGCCTCGACGGTGCTCTCGGTGGGGACGCGGGAGCAGGCGGTGCTGAATCGCGCGGGCGATAACCTGCGGATCGACTGGGGCTACTTCCATATTGTGACGCCGAAGAATGAAGCGTCGAAGAGCAGCATCAGCGCGGATTCGGACCGTGCGTTCGCGAAGGATGGCAGCGTTGCGGAAGCGGATGAGATGGAAGGCCCGAGCAATTCGGACCGCCGCTCTCCGCAGCTTGCAGTGGTGCTGCCGCTGGGTAGCGTGGGGACTGCGCCTGTCTCCCGGCATGTGCTGGTGAGCTATACCGAGGACTACGGGATCCAGTACCTGCAACAGAACCTGCGGCCTTACTGGCAGCGTAATCGCAAGCCTGTTTCGACCATGCTGGATGAGGCGGAGCAGCAGTATGCGGCGCTGGAGGCGCGTGGCGTGAAGTTCGATGCAGAGCTTGTCGCCGACCTGACCCGTACTGGCGGGGAGCACTATGCGTGGTTGTGCACGCTGGCATACCGGCAGGCGATTGCGGCGCATAAGCTGGTGGCGGATGCGAATGGCGCGCCGATGTACTTCGGCAAGGAGAACTTCTCGAACGGCAGCATCGATACGGTGGACGTGCTGTACCCTTCGTCGCCGCTGTTTCTGTTTATGAACCCGAAGCTGCTGGAGGCGGAGCTGCTGCCGGTGCTGCAGTATGCGGCGATGCCGGACCACTGGCGCTTTCCGTTTGCGCCGCATGATCTAGGGGTGTATCCGCTGGCGAATGGTCAACTCTACGGTGGTGGCGAGAAGACGGAAGACGACCAGATGCCGGTGGAAGAGAGCGGCAACATGATCATCATGGTGGATGCGCTGGCCCGCACGGCTGGGACGACTTCACTGGCGCGGCGATACTGGCCGGAGCTTACGCGCTGGGCTGAGTATCTGCGCGTCCATGGGCTCGATCCGGAGACGCAGCTTACGACCGATGACTTCGCCGGGCACGTCGCGCATAACGCGAACCTTTCCATCAAGGCGATTGATGCGCTGGAGGCTTACGCGGACCTTGCGAAGCTGCTGCATCATGATGCTGAGGCGAAGCAGTACAGCGCTCTCGCCCACGATATGGCGCATAAGTGGATCGACCTCGCGAAGGAAGGCGACCACTACAAGCTAGCGTTCAACAGCTCCAACACCTGGAGCCAGAAGTACAACCTGGTGTGGGACAAGGTGCTGGACTACAACCTGTTTCCGAAGAGTGTGCGGGAGTCGGAGATCGCGTTCTACAAGACGAAGCTGAACGTCTATGGCCTGCCGCTGGATAGCCGTGCGGACTACACGAAACTGGATTGGGAGCTTTGGACGGCGACCCTGGCGGATAATCCTGCGGACTTCAACGTGCTGGTGGATCCGCTGTTTCGCTGGGCGAACGAGACGACGAGCCGCGTTCCGATGACCGACTGGTACGACACCAAGACCGGGAAGCAGGTTGGGTTTCAGGCCCGGAGTGTTGTGGGTGGGCTGTTTATCAAGGCGCTAGCGGATAAGACGCTGGCTGACAAGTGGCGGCATGCGACGCCGAGTAAGTAGGTAAGGAATGGGGCAGAGTAGGTGATGCCGTCTGTTCCAAATTCAAAGGAGACTGTTATGGCGCTTCGCACTAATTCAAAGTACGGCCTTAGATGTTCGTGAATAGGTATCATGTCCCCCGATTTCCCCCCGATTTCCCCGATCCCGATTTCCCCGATTTCACTTACGCTAACAGGTTCAGTGTGTTTCTAATGTCAGATCAAAGGAGCGAAGGATGAGCAATAGTGCTTTTGGAGTAGTAGCGTTCTGTGCTCT
>JANYER010000401.1 GCA_025359825.1 Granulicella sp. | reverse complement strand
AGCTTGTCTTCCTTCTTGCCGAGGGTGAAGCCGGGTGTGTCTTTTTCAACCAGGAAGGCGGTGATGCCTTTGTAGCCGAGGGTGGGGTCGAGGGTGGCGAAGACGATGAAGAGGTCGGCTTCCTTGGCGTTGGTGATCCAGAGCTTCTGGCCGTTGAGGACGTAGGTGTCGCCCTGCTTGGTGGCGCGGGTTTGGAGGGCGAAGGCGTCGGAGCCGGAGGAGGCCTCGGACAGGGCGTAGGCGCCGATGGTGTTGGTGGCGAGGCGAGGGAGGTATTGCTGTTTCTGCGCGTCGTTGGCCCAGCGGATGAGGGCATTGATGCAGAGGGTGTTCTGAACGTCGACGAGGACGCCGACGGAGGGGTCAGTGGCGGAGATGGCTTCGACAGCGAGGATGGCTTCGAAGAAGGTGCCGCCTGCGCCGTTGTATTGCTCGGGGACTTCGATACCGAGGAGGCCGAGGGCGAACATCTGCTGGATGAGGCTGGGGTCCATGTGCTGGGCTTCGTCCATGGCGCGGGTGATGGGGGCGATCTGCTCGGTGGCGAACTGGCGGACGGTGTCGCGGAAGAGACGCTCGTCTTCGCTGAGCTGGGTTAGGGCGAGTGGCCGGGTTTGCTGCGTCATGCGGGTGGGTCTCCGGAGGTGGTGATGACGACGGGATGGTGCTGACGAGGTGAAGTCTAGCATTGCGGATGGTGGACTGAATAGTGATTCAGTGGGTGGAATTTAGAAATGCGGGTGGATTTATAGCAGGGTGGTCTATAGTGCTGGCATGCATTGGAATCGGCAGTTTCGCGTGGGTGTTGCGGCAGCGGCGTGGCTGGTCGCGAGTGGTGTGTGTGCGGGGCAGTTGGTACCGGCCGCAGTTGCCGGGCCAGACTCGGCTATTGCAACTGCTGATGGGATGAGTGCGTGTGGGGCGGTGTTTCCGGGTGCGGGTGCTCCAGTGATGGTGGGCGAGGGTAAGGGGGCGGTTGCGTTTCCTTCCTATATGGACGACAGCTTTGCGCAGTTGAAGAAGGAGGTGCCGAATCTGCATGGGTTGCAGTTTGTGGATGATCCGACTTCGCTGGAGAGTCAGACGATTTTGAGCCAGATGAGCGCGGCCATCTCGGCAATGCTGCCGAAGGTTCCGCATCTGGTGGCAAAAGAGGAGCTGTCACAGGTCGTGTTGCAGCTGCCGTATTCGGTGGGGGCAGCGACGCAGGGGATGACGACGGGAGGGCGACGCGGTGCAGGAGTGCCGACCTACAGCAATAACGAACGCGGGGTGGAGGGCGAAGAGCTGCAACGGGTGATGCATACGATGTTGAGCGGACCGGGGAATCATATTGTGTTCAGCTATCGCATCCAGTCGGACCCGGACCCGAAGTATGGAACGCTGCTAAATGAGTACCGGTATACGACCAAAAATGAGCCGGTGGATGTGAAGAGTGTGGCTCCGGGGAATCCGCATGGGATTGGGTTCAGCAACTCCTGGCTGCTGTTTGAGCCTTCGACGATGAAGGAGTCTAGGTTCCGCTTCCTGGGGCGGCAGAGGGTGGGCAAGCGAGAGACGTATGTGGTGGCATTTGCGCAGAAGCCGGAGCAGGTGGTGGTGCCGGCACGTATTTCGATGGCTGAGGGATCGTGCAAGTACTTTACGCAGGGAGTGGTGTGGATTGATCAGTCGCTGTTCCAGATTGTGAGGCTGCAGACGGACCTGCTGTCTCCGCTGCCGGATATTCATTTGAAGCAGCTGCGGTCGGAGCTGCAATTTACCGAGGTGCGGATCAAGGAGCGGGAGCTGTCGCTGTGGCTGCCGAATGAGGTGTCGATTCTATGGGAGACGCAGACTGTGGCTGCTGCGGAGGTGCACCACTACTCAAACTACAGGTTGTTTACGGGGACTGGCCGGTTGCTGCCTTAGGGCTTTGTGTTAGCAGATGGCAGCGGCGCTGCATTATTGGATGGACCAGTTTCGGCGCAGAGGGTCGGGAGGTTTTACACTGGTTCGGACAGCTTTAAGACTTATTTGATGACTCCGGACTCCAAATCGAAGACTCCACGGGCCCCGCTACCATTTCTGGGGTTGGCGTGTGCGGTGGGCGTTTCGTCGATTTACTATAACCAGCCGCTGCTGCTGGAGATGGCGCAGACGTACGGGGTGACGGCTGGGCGGGTGGGGTTTGTGGCGGTGGCGACGCAGGTGGGCTATGCGGTGGGGATGCTACTGTTTGTGCCGCTGGGCGATGTGCTGGAGCGGCGGGCGCTGATGATGCGGATGTATGGCGCGGTTGCGGTGGCGTTGCTGCTAGTGGCGGTGGCTCCGACGTTGGCCTGGCTGATTGTAGCGAGCGCGATGCTGGGGCTGCTGGCTTCGGTGACCCATATTGCACTGCCGATTGCGCCCGACCTGGTAGCGCCGGAGCAACGCGGGCGAGCGATCGGGATCGTGATGACCGGCTTACTGCTGGGGATTCTGCTGGCTCGGACGTTTGCCGGGTGGGTGAGCGGGATCCATGGGTGGCGTTGGGTGTTTGTGGTGGCAGCGGTGATGAATGCGGCGTTTGTGCCGCTGCTCCTGCGCAAGATGCCCAAACTGCCGCCGAAGCAGAACCTGCGCTATCCGGAGGCGATGCGCTCGCTGTGGACGCTGTGGAGGACGCAGCCGTTGCTGCGTGAGAGTTGTGTGCTGGGTGCGCTGGTGTTTGCGAGCTTTAGCTGCTTCTGGACGACGGTGGCCTTTCTACTGAAGAGCCACTACGGGCTGGGGCCGGGGGTGGCCGGGACGTTTGGTGTGGTTGGTGCCGCAGGTGCGCTGGTCGCTCCAGTAGCCGGACGGCTGGCGGACAAGCATGGCTCCCGCTGGGTGGTGGGGGTAGGGATGAGTCTGCTGGCGGGGTCGTACCTGGTGCTATGGCTGGAGGAGTTGGCGTCGATGCCGACGGTTATGCACGTGGCGGCGCTGGTCGTAGGAGTGGTGATCCTCGATAGTGGCGCGCAGATGGTCCAGGTCGCGAACCAGACGCGCATCTTTGGCCTGGTTGCCGATGCGCGCAGCCGGTTGAATACGGTGTACATGACGGTGTACTTCGGCGGCGCTGCAGTGGGTTCAGCAGTGGCGACTGTGGCCTGGGAGCGGTGGCGCTGGAACGGGGTTTGTGGGCAGGCACTGGGGTTTATCGTGGTGGCGGTGCTATGGCACGCTTGGGGCGGCCGAAATGGGGCTGGGTTGCAGCGTGAGAATCTGGACCCGGACGCTGCGCAGGACGCCTTGATGGAGGCGTAGGTTTCATAAAATTGATTTGGTGAGCCAGGCAGGGCTCGAACCTGCAACCGTCAGCTTAGAAGGCTGATGCTCTATCCGATTGAGCTACTGGCCCGTGAAGGACTGTGTTTATTGTAAGGCGAATAGCGTGGATATGGGGTTTTGTTAGGGGCGGGGTGCTACGTGGGGCACTTAGGGGCTAAATCAAATCTTTGCTGCGGAGGAGTGCGACTACGGCTTCTAAGGCTTCGGCCCAGTGCTGGGAGGCCGTCTCAGGGTCGGGGCCCAGGGCTTTGACGTAGAGGGTGACGGAGAAGCCTTCCTGCGGGCCGGTGAGGTCGAGCAGGGCAGGGCGGATGATGCAGTCGAGCATGGCGTGGGGGTGGTCGAGCGGGGCGGCGCGGCGGCTGAGGCGGTGGAGGAGCTGCTCGTTCTGGTGAAAGGAAGCGAAGAGAGAGCGCTCGCGGAGGAGGAGATCGATGTAGCTGGCGAAGCCGGCGGTGGTCTGGTCTGGCGCGAGGTGGAGATCGAGGTCGAGGTTTTGACGGAGGTCGGCAATCTCATCGGGGGAGAGGGACCAGGCGTCGCATTTGGCAGTAAAGACGGGGGAGCGGGCGGCGTTGAGGGCACGCAGGGCGTGCATAAGCGGTGGGAACTGCTCGGCCTCAGGGAGATGGTCGAGGTCGTAGGGGTTCTCACGGAGATCGATGAACTCGGAGGGGTGAGAGAGAGTGCCGGACTCGGAGGTTGCAGAGTCGGAAGACCAGGGGACTACCAGGACGGGGTCTTCAGGGGCGCACTCAACGGACCATTCGGCTAGCATCTGTTTCCTATTTTAGCTGCTTGTCCGTCGATACAGGTCAGGCGTTTGCGAGGAGGAAGCTGAGAGCGGTGTGTTCAGCCCAGTAGCCATCGTTGTGGGTGGCGGGGTTGGC
>JANYER010000180.1 GCA_025359825.1 Granulicella sp. | reverse complement strand
GACATTGCACCGGGCTATGACCACATCACCAGCGCGATTGGCGCGGCGATGATTGGCTGGCACGGTGCGGCGATGCTCTGCTACGTGACTCCGAAGGAGCACCTGGGACTGCCGAACGAAAAGGACGTGAAGGACGGCATTATCGCGTACAAGATTGCTGCCCATGCAGCGGACGTTGCTCGTCACCGGCCGGGTGCTCGCGATCGTGACGATGCGATCAGCCATGCTCGCTACACGTTCGACTGGGACAAGCAGTTCGCGCTTTCGCTGGATCCGGAGACGGCGCGCAGCATGCATGATGAGACGCTGCCGGATGACTACTACAAAGAAGCAGCGTTCTGCAGCATGTGCGGGCCGAAGTTCTGCAGCATGAACTGGTCAAGCAAGGTGGATGAGTTCAACGCGAAGGAGTACGGCTTGAAGAAGCCGGACCTGACGCAGATCGTCACCGAGCAGATGGCCCTCCGAAGCTGATTGCTGCTTGATTCCATTTGAGTTGGGCTAATGTTGGACACGAGGCCGCCTTGATTGAGGCGGCCTTTTGGCGTCTGGATGGACGATGGATGGAACTTTTGATGTAGCGCAGTCGTGCGATTTCAGTGAGGAAAGGGCGTAAGTTTATGTAGATGCCGCGAAACTTATGCACTCTCGATGCTGTGGATGGAGTGAGGCGAGGTGCATCCGGGGATGGGGCGGTGCGCGCGTGGTCACAAGGCATGGATGCTTCCAGTGTGCAGGTGGGTGGGCGTGATGTGCTGCGTGCTGAGGTGATGCGCGATGGACGTGCCTTTGAAGCGCGCTGGGGGGAGATCGATGTGCTGCTGCGGGAGGCTGGGCTGAGCGAGGATGCGCTGCTGCATCCGGGGCATTTTGTGGCAACGACGGATGGAGTGCGGCGGGCTTGTCCGGTGGTGTGCCGCAGGGATGGCAGGCTGGTGGGGGTGGTGTATCTGGTGGAGTATCACTTGAAGGGGATGCGGACGGGCTATGTGGTGGGTGGGGACTTCTGCGGGCTGGGGTTGCTGGTGTCGCGTGTGGAAGACGCCGCCGCGGTGATGCAGACGGTGATTGCGCAGCTGGTGCAGGAAGGAGTTCATGCGATGCACCTGCGATGGTCGACTGCGGATACGACAAAGATTGAAGGGGACGGGTTGCTGGTGCAGAGCCTGGAGGGGCTTATTCCGGGAAATCGTATGCCGCTGCTGGGGAGCCTGGATGAGTTCCTGAGCAGGCTGGGGAAGCACACGCGGCGGAACGTGCGCTACTACACGCGGAAGGCGAACGAGGCTGGGATTCAGTTCGTGCCGTTGGTGTCTCAAGAGGAGTATGAGGCGGCGGTGGCGCGGCTGAATGTGGCCACGGTGTTCCATGCGCAGCCGGCGCGGCTGGACCGTGACGAGCGGTTGCTGGCCCTGTACGGTGGAGGGCAGAGGATGGGTTTGCGAGATGCGAAGGGCGAGTTGGTGGCTGTGCTGTGCGGGTTTCGTGAAGGGACACGGTTCTATGTGCTGACGCAGTTGAACGACGCGGCGCTGAGCCGGTTGAGCCTGTCCATGGTGTTGCGAGGTTGGATGGTGGAGCCGATGATTGCTGCGGGGGTGACGGAGTGGCAATTTATCGGCGGAACGGCGCTGAGCCTGGGACGGTTTTGTGAGCGGCAGCCGTACCGCTCGATCTTTGTCGACCGGAGCGAGGGGCTGGGCGCGATCTGCAAATGGGGCTGTAGCCAGATGGCTGGATGGATGGAGGCGCGGGGAGCAGAGGTTCCGGACCATCTTAAGCTGATGTGTAATGGACGGCTGGCGACGCGGCGATTGATCGAGCGGACAGCGTTATGCACGACGTTGGCTGCGGGTGAATCGTAGGCGTACGGGTAGGGCAGGGTGCAGGCAGGAAAGACAGGCCGCCTCATGGTGGAGGCGGCCTGTTGTTTCTAGTGGGAGTAAACCTGGTGGTGTGGCTGCTGGGAGGGTGGGGCAAATCTGGCGCGGCGAGAGCGGACGGGGCTCCGGTGAGCGTCGTTGGGGGCGGCTGAGTGGTCGAGTACGGGAGGCCGATCTAGCCGAACGGCGCTGAAGTTGAAGGTCATGCCCGCGACGCGGACCAAGAGCTGGCGCGGCGTAGGAAGACTACAAGTATCCCGGAACAGGTCCGACGAAGGTCTAGAGTGAATCCTTTTCTTCCTTGCCGGAACGCATGGCGAGAAGAGCGGGGGCGATGATCATACCGAGAAAAACCAAGGCGAGAACGAGATCGTGGACCATGGGGAAATGCTCCTTAGCGCGGCTGTACACCGTCTGCTGGAGCCATCATCGAACGATTGAGGCGTTCGCAACATAGCACTTCGGGACTGGGGGTGTACCCCGGAAGTTGTAGGTCGCGTCCTGCGTGTTGTCAGTTGCCGCGGGCGGTCTCCAGGATTGCGGCGGAGCGGTTGAGGGCAGCGGCGAGGATGGCGAGCTGGGTTTGGGCGCGGGCTTCGTCGGGGGCATCGATGGCCTCGTTGACGCCGGGGATGACGACGGCGGCGTAGCCGGTGAACTCGCCGGGATCGTAGATGAGGTGCTTGTACCAGGGGCGCTTGGGGAGGCCTTCGGGGGCTAGCAGGGCGGTCTCGGCGTCGCGGAGGGACTGGTTGAGGGCGGCTGGGTTGGCTGGCGGCGTGGACTGGACGACACGGATCGCGGTGCCGGCGGCGGCAAAACGGTGAGCGGCGGCCAGGGCGGCGGTGAAGTCAAGATTCATTGGACTTGATGATTCGGCCTTGGCGGACATGCTGGAGTTGGTGCCGGGGTTGACCGGATCGTGGGGCCTGGAGCGGGTCTGGGCGGCCTTGAGGTAGTTGAGAATCTCCTTGCCGTAGAGGTCGTAGTCGTAGGGCAGGACGTCGGCGTTGGCCATGTGGAGGATTTCCAGGCCGAGGACGCGTGCCTGCTGCTGCTCATAAGCGAAGGTTGGATCGGCGAATTTGATGAACCAGTTGTAGTTATCGAAGACGGAGTGGTAGACGCCGTAGGGGCCATCAGAGCCGATGTCGGTGGAAGGGACGGCGAGGTGCTGAAAGAAGGGGGTGTAGTCGGAGCCGGAGCCGAGATCGCTGACGCGGACGTCTTCGCCGGGTTGGGCGTTTGGATGGGCGGGGCTACCGGAGTTGCCGGAGGTGACACGGCGCTCGTGGTTTTCTTCCTGCGACTTTTTCCACTGGTCGTAGACGGTGCCGCCGGCGGGGCTGGGGACCTGGCGGGTGACCTCGCGAACGAATTGCTTGAGAGAGGGGACCGCGCCAGCGACGAAGCTGGGGCCGGAGACGGCGACGTCGGTATTGAAGTAGGCGACGGCGTGGGCGAGCATTTTGGCGTTGTCTTCCACCCACTCGGTGGAGCCGATGAGGCCTTCTTCTTCTGCGTCCCAGGAGCCGATGACGATGCGGCGTTGGGGCTTCCAGCCTTGCTTGAGGAGTTCGCCCAGGCCGTGTACGGTCTCGAGCATGGCGGCGGTTCCGGAGTTGGGATCAACTGCGCCGTAGACCCAGGCATCGCGATGGTTGCCGGCGACGACCCAGTTCTGGCTCTGGGTGGGGTCAGTACCTTCAATGGTGCCGATGACGTTCCAGATGGTGCGGAGGGCGATGTCCTGCTTGAGGTTCATGTGGACGGTGACGCTGGTGGCCGGGTCGCTGGAGCCGATGTGATAGGCGAAGGGAAGGGCACCCTGCCAGTCGCGCGGTGAGTTAGGACCGGCGAGGGCGTGGAGAATGGGGGCGGCGTCCTTATACGAGAGGGGATTCGCGGGGATGGAGGGCTGGTTGTTGGTGACCTTGCCGCGGGTGGAGTCGGCGGGGATGCGCTTGGAGTCTGCCAGTTCTGGAGTGGAGGCGATGCCGGGGGTTCCGGGGTCGCCGGGGTAGATGGGCAGGAACTGGACGGAGCCGCGCTGGACGGCGGACTCGGGGCGGAAGGGACCCTTGGGGTAGGCATCGCCGCGGTAGTAGCCGTCGTCGGCGGGGTCGGAGTAGATGAGAACGCCTTTGGCTCCATACTGCTGGGCGATGTATACCTTGACGCCGCGGAAGTTGCCGCCGTAACGGACGATGACGATCTTGTCTTTGACGGAAATGCCGAGTTTGGCGAGCTGCTTGAAGTCGGCGAGAGAGCCGTAGTTGGCGTAGACGACCTCACCGGTGACGTCGCCGGAGGGGGAGGAGCCGTTGAAGGCGGGGAGGATGCGCGGGTCGTCCTGGAAGGGGTCGCCGCCATCGATTTTTGGGTCGACGTGCTCCGGGGTAGGGCCGGACATGAGCTTGCGACCCTGGGCGTCAAAGGCCTCGATGGAGATCTTTACGGGTTTATTGAGGAGGACTTTGTAGGGGACGATTTTGGTGTCGAGGCCGGCGGCCTTGAACTTGTCGGCCACGTAGACGGCGGTGGCATAGTCTTCCGGCGAACTGGCCCAGTGGGGCGCGGCGGTGAGGGCTTTGAGGTGCTGGCCGGCGAGGGCGGCACTGGGGACCTTGAGGAAAGAGGCGTCCCATTGGGTCTGCTGGGCGAAGTCGCGGTAGCCGAAGACATGCTGCGGCAGCGGCGCCTGGGCGGTGGCCAGAAGAGTTGCGAGGGGAAGGAAGGCAGCGAGCTTACGCGGAACCAAGGTGCAAAGAAGGGTCAACAGGTGGCCTCAGATGGGGGCAGAACTTTGAATTCATTCCAGAGTAACGCATGGATCCGGTTGGTGTTTTTCGCTGCCGGAAAATGATTGGATGTAATGAAACGCCCTGCCGGAGGGCATCCGGCAGGGCGTTGGTGGGTGGGACGGGTGGCAGGAAAGAGTCTAGACGGCCTGGGTGCAGAACTTGCAGCGGGTGGCTGCGAGAGGCACGTCACTGAGACACTGAGGGCATGCCTTGGTGGTAACGGCTTCGGGGCCTTTCATCCGTGCAAGCATGGCGTTGGCTGGGGCGACGATGAAGAAGTAGACTACGGCCGCGAGGAGCAGGAAGGCTACCGCTGCATTGAGGAAGTTGCCGTACATGACGTTGCCGCCATTGACGTGAAGCACGAGGGCGGAGAAGTCCGGCTTGCCGACGACGGCTGCGATGAGGGGGGTGATGATGTCTTTGACGAGGGAGTTGACGATGGCGCTGAAAGCTGCCCCGATGATGACGGCGACGGCTAGATCGAGGACATTGCCGCGTAGGATGAAGTCTTTAAATCCTTTGAGCATGGGTTTGTTCTCCAGAGTGGTGAGTTGTTGACGGATAAGTCTAGCACCTGAAAGGTAACCGCGACGCTGCTTTTCCAGGACTTTCGGGAGGTTGATTGGTGTCGAACGAAGCGGCGACGCCCACCCCGAATTAGAACGGGCTTACTTGTATTGCGGATGGGACAAACGGTATAAGTGCCGTTTTTCTGGGAAGAGGCCTCAACCTCGAAGCCTCCGTAACCTCCTCAGTAAAACCGCTCTAGTGGACGGATGTGATCCAGTTGGAGTAGGGGTAGAGCAGAAAGAAGACGATCATGCCTACGGCCATCAGATCCATATAGACACAGAGGATGACTCCGGCATGGTAAAAACTCCAGTTGCGCTGCATGCAGCGGATGGTGTCGGCGGTGCCGATGGTGCCGGTGATCGTGGGGAGGATGAGGAGCAGGGTGGGACGGTTGTTGGGGAAGTCGGAGAGGAGAATTGCTGCGCCTAGGGATAGAAGTACCAGGGCGGTGGCACGGGTGAGAGAGTGGCGGCGGAGGTTGAAGAGGTCGCGGCGGATGGTGGCAAGGTACTGCGAGTTCGAAGAGGACGAATGCCCGCGAGCAAGAGGAGACTTCACCCTTTCAGGATAGGCTTGTGGCAGGTTTGGCGCTATGGTGCGGGTGCGGTGCCAGGGCTGGCGGGTGCGCTGGGTGCAGGGAGTGGGGCGAGATTTTTGACGGCAGCAACGGGGACCTCAACGGAGCCAATGCGGTCGGAGTTGAGGTCATGAATTCCGATGCGGAGGTAGTAGCTGCCTTTGACCGGAACGCTGATCTGCTGGTGAAGCTGGATGCCAGAGGTCAACATGCGCTGGAGGGTGGCGGCGTTGATATTGGCATGAGCGGTGTTGAAGGTGTCGATGATGAGGTTGCCGTCCTGGTCATAGACGTCGATGCGGGTCTGGATGTCGCCGTGGTAGAGCTTGTCTGACGATTGGGTGAAGAGGACAGCACGGGGGTCTGCCGCCATATCGAGGAGATAGCGGCGGTAGGGGCCGTGGGAGAGTTTGACATCGGGGTTCGGGGCATTGCCGGGCGCTACGGTGGCCTCCGCGTCGGTGGCGGCGCCTGCGGGGAGGATGCGGACCTTGAAGAGGATTTCGGATGGGTTGGGTGCTCCGCGAGTCATGGCAGCGCGCATGGAATCGGTTGGGGCCGGGGGCTTAGATGGTGTTGTGGCTGCCGTTGCAGGCGTGGCCGGGGCTGCTGCTTTCGGGAGTTGCTTCGTGGCATCGGAGTCGGGATCATTGGCGAAGTAGCCGCGGCGGTAGCTGAGGTTGTAGCCCTGTTGCTGGAGCCGGACCTGGAGCTTGCGGAACTTGCCGTCGTTGCGGGTCTCGGTGGGGGCGTAGGTGAGGGTGTAGTAGTTGGAGCCGGAGTCGATCGCGGAGGCGACGGCCTGGCTGAGGCCGTTGGTGTTGATAAAGGCACGGCCTCCGGTCTGCTCTGCCATTTGCTGCATGGTGGCGTGCTCGGCAGAGGTTTGCTGAAAGAATTTGGACTCATCTGCCGCGAAGGCGCGGGGGTTGCGGACGTATTTGGAACCAGAGTTGGCGGCGCTCATCGTGGGGGAGACCATGAGGCCGCGAGCGTCGACCGGGTAGACGGCGACTTGGGACAAGGTGAAGAGGTTGGTGGTCTCGCGGAGTTCCTTATCTCTACTGATAACCGTTGCGAAGGGGTTTGAGAGGGAGCTATCGGGAAAGACATTGATGGGAAAGGAGCCGGAGAACCAGATGAGGTTTTTTCGACCGGGCAGGCCGGAGAGGTAACGGGCGAGCAGGTTCATGGCATCGAGGGTGTAGCGAATGCGTAGCTCGAGCTGGAAGGTCTGCTGCTGGGCCTCAAACTGCTGCAGGTTGGCGATAATCTGGGCGGATCCAGGGTCGCTTCCCATGCTGTCGCTCATCATGTCCGAGGTGCTTTGGACCCCACCGACGCCGGCGGGATCGTCCAGCAGGGGCGAGGCTTTGTGAGGGTTTTTCTCGATAAAGGACTTGAGAAGTTCGGGGTCCGAGGTGAAGCCCTGCAGAAGGCTGAGCCGCGAGGTGAGGCCGAAGATGGCGATGCGGGTGCCGGGCCTGGCGGTCTTGAGATATTCCTTCAGCTGGTTGCGGACGAAGGCTTGGTCCGACATCGGTGTGTTGAGGGTGTCGAGAAGCAGGACGTTGAGGGAGTCGCCGGGTGGGGCAGGGACAAAGTTGGTGAAGATACCGGCAGGAAGCACAGGGAATGGTTCGGGCTTTGCGGCAGTGGGGTTGGGGTAGATGTGCTCCTCAAAGTGACGGATGCTTTGTGAGGTGTTGTTTTCGAGTACGGTGAAGTTGGACTGCTGGAGATTGTGGACCGGATGCTGGCTACGATCCGTGACAACAACATCTAAGACGACGAGGCGGGTATTGGACTTGAGAGTGGCGACAGGTGGAGTGGTGGTCGCGGGCGCGGCTTGAATTGGAGTCTGTGCGTAGGCGAGGGAGGGGAGGGTCGCAAGGAGGAGCAGAGACTTCAGCAGATGGGGCATGGACTTCCCTCAGAGTGGCGGTCTTAGTGTAGGACACTCTTTGGGGTTCAATGTTGCTTGATTTCGACAAGGGTAAGCCGCACGGACAGTACGAGCGCTGCAACGGATTGTGTCCGTCGCAACGCTTCTTCCTACGACTTAGGCGGGGATGAGTTCGGGGGCAGATTGGGTGTCCATTTGGTGGATGGACTCGGTGAAGGGGCCACGTAGTACGCCGCGCTCGGTGATGATGGCGGTGATGTACTTTGCGGGAGTGACGTCGAAGGCGGGGTTCTCAATGGCTACGCCGTGGGGGGTCATCTGCTTGCCGTTGGAGTGGGTGACTTCGAGTGCTGAACGCTGCTCGATGGGAATGAGGTCGCCGGTGGCGGTGGCGATGTCGATGGTAGACCAGGGGGCGGCGACGTAGAAGGGGATGCCGAACTCTTTGGCGAGGATGGCGACGCCGTAGGTGCCAATCTTGTTGGCGGTGTCACCGTTGGCGGCGATGCGGTCCGCGCCTACGATGACGGCCTGGATGCGGCCCTTGGACATAAGGTGCGCGGCCATGTTGTCGCAGAGAACGGTGGTGGGGATGTTGTCCTTCATGAGCTCCCAGGCGGTGAGGCGGGCGCCTTGCAGGAAGGGCCGGGTCTCGTCGGCGAAGACGTCGATCTTGTGGCCGCGTTCGATGGCGGCGCGGATGACTCCAAGGGCCGAGCCGTAGCCGCAGGTGGCGAGGGCGCCAGCATTGCAGTGGGTGAGGACGGTGCCTTCCTGAGGGAGCAGCGAAGCGCCGTTTGCGCCCATGAGCTTGCAGGCGGCGATGTCTTCGTCATACATGCGGCGAGCCTTGGCTACGACGGCAGCCTTAATCTCCGGGATGGGGGTATTTTGGGCGGCGAGTTCGTTATAGAGATTGCGGACTTCGTCGATGCCCCAGAAGAGGTTGACGGCAGTAGGACGGGTCTCGGCGAGGGTCCGGGCGATGACGGCGACTTCTTCGGTGAGAGCGGGTAAGGTGGTCGCGGTGCTGCGGTCGATGCCGATGGCGACGCCCATGGCGGCAGAGACGCCGATGGCGGGAGCGCCGCGAACGATCATGTCGCGGATGACGATGGCGACTTGTTTGTAGTCGGTCGCGAGAACGTAGGTCTCTTCGAGGGGGAGTTTGGTCTGGTCCAGGAAGCTAACGCCAGTGGGGAGCCATTCAAGTGTCGGAATCATTCCTACTAGTTTAGATGATTTGAGGGGCGGGGTGGGTGGGTCGCGACGGGGGCGGGGGGATCGGGAGTGTGGGTGGCATAGAAGCGGCGTCCACATTCATTGCAGCCGTACGGGTGAAGACCGACTCGGGAGAGAAGGTGTTCGAAGGACTTGCGGTGCATTCGTTCGACCTGACTGGATTTACAGGATGGGCAGTTGCGCATGGGGACGTTGCAACCTCGTACCAGAACGGTAGACCTGTTGAGGCTCGGATGGGAAGAATAAACGTGTAACTTTTTGGGGAATAGGTCCCGGAACGGGATTTTGATTGATTCAGGAGGACTTAAGGGTGATGTGGGCTCTGCGGACGTCGGTGGCGGTGAAGGCGGCGAGGAAGGGCGCTCCTGCTGCTGCGGCTTCGATTTTGGCGCGGCCACCCTGCTCGCGGTCGACGAGGCAGAGGACGGCGGCGACGGTCATGCCGGCCTCGCGGGCGGCTTCGATTGCGGTGATGGTAGAGCCACCGGTGGTGCAGACGTCGTCCACGATGACGACGCGGGCGCCGGGACGGAGGAAGCCTTCGACGCGACGTCCGGTGCCGTGGGTCTTTTCGGCTTTACGGACGAGGAAGCCGTGGATGAGGGTGGGGGCCGGTTCGTCATCTGGTTCGAGTTCAAGGTCGGCGGCGAGGGCGCGGACTTCGGTGTGTTCGGCGAGGGCCCAGGCGCTGGCGGAGGCGGTGTTGGAGACGAGAGGGTCGGCACCCATGGTGAGGCCGCCCACGGCTTCGATGGTTTCGGGGTTGGGGACTTGGTCGAGGATGAGGTCGTAGAGGACCAGGCCGGCGAGGCGGCCGCCTTCGGCATGCAGGGTGGTGATGCGGCAGTCGATGTAGTAGTCGGACTTCTGGCCGCTGGCGAGGGTGAAGTCCCCCAGCTTGAAGGAGTGGGTGGCGATGAGGTCGAGGAGAGCGGTGCGAGTGTTGGTCATGTGTGTTTAGCCGATCGTAACGAAAGGTAGCACTGCAGATTTCTAGTGGGTGAGACGGTCGAGGTGTCGGTAGCCGCCGGTGGCGATGAAGGCGGTGAGGAAGACGGCGAAGTTATAGCTGGCGTGGACGAGCGTGGATGCGAAGACCGAGCGGAGGCGGATACGGACCGCAGTGAGGACCAGGGAGACGCAGAAGAGCAGCACGAGGACGGGCCAGGTGAAGCCGGTCTGTTTACCGTGGATGAGCGCGAAGAGGATGCTCGTGAAGACTGCGGAGAAGGCCAAGGCCGGGAAGCTGAGCTTGTTGGTTGAATTCCACTGTTCGCGGGCGGCGGGGATGCGGGGCAGGGAGAGCCAGTCGTAAGCGATGGCGAAGCCGGGCAAGAGGAAGCCGCGGAAGAGCACCTCTTCAAAGAAGGGTGCGAGTAGGGTTCCGAAGGCGGTGATGATCCAGACGTCGGTGCGGTTGCGGAAAAAGTCGTCCATGGGGATGGACTTGGGCATGGTGATGAGGGAGGAGACGGCCTGCACGATGAAGGACAGCGTGATGCCGATGGGGATAAGGCGGAGGGCGTTGCGTCCCGCAGCTGGCGGGTTGAGCTGGAGTCCAGTCGCGAACGGCTTATGCCAGAGCAGCGGGAAGATGAACCAGGAGATGATGAGGGTCGCGATGTAGGTGACGGCCTCTGCGGTGAGGAGCATCTTGGGCGAGGCGGCTACTACATCCTTGGCGGTGGAGTGGATGCTGAGAAAAGGAAGCTGCGTGAGAACGAGAAGTGCGCCGGTGATGGCCAGGAAGAGAGCTGCATGACCGAGGTGCGGGATGCGGGATGGAATCTCGTCTTCGGGTGCGTTGTTGGGGGCGTTGTCGAGCGGGGGGAGCACGATTGCCTCTCCCTCGGGCAGGATGGGGAGGAGGGGCCGCGGGGTGGGTAGCGCGCCGGGCTGATCTTCCGCGCGAGCGTCTGAGAGCTGGTCGGCCGGGCGACGGTAGTTCATTTGGAGGCCTTCTTCGTAGCTTTCTTCGCGGCTGTCTTTATGGGCGTCTTCTCTGCTGCTTTCTTCGATGCGGTCTTTTTGACGGCTGCCTTCTTCATTGGCTTGGCTTTTCGTTCTTCGGGCTTTTCAGTGCTGGCCTTGGGGACGCCGGTCTTCTTATCGGGCACGATGAACTTGCCGCGGGAGTCCTTCTTGCGGTCTTCGGGGGTCTCGGGCTTGAAGGGCTGGGGGCCGGCGTGGCTGACGCCGTTGCGGTCGGCGAAGTTCGGCATCCTGGAGGAGTAATGGCGGGCGAGGAAGTGCCCGGTATGGGACGCGAGGACGGTTGCGATCTGCTCCGGTGTGCCGTGGGCGATGACGCGGCCACCCGCCTCGCCGCCTTCGGGGCCCATGTCGAGGACGTAATCGGCGTTGCGGATGATGTCGAGATTGTGTTCGATGATGATGACGGTGTTGCCGAGGTCCGTGAGGCGGTGCAGGACTTCGAGGAGTTTGCGAACGTCGTCGAAGTGGAGGCCAGTGGTGGGTTCGTCGAGCAGGTAGAGGGTGCGACCCGTCTGGCGTTTGCTGAGCTCGCGGGCTAGCTTCATGCGCTGGGCTTCGCCGCCGGAGAGCGTGGTCGCAGACTGACCGAGATGGATGTAGCCGAGGCCGACGTCGACCAGGGTCTGGAGTTTGACGTGGACGCTGGGGATGTCCTTGAGGATTGGGACGGCTTCTTCGATGGGCAGGTCGAGCAGGTCGGCGATGGAGTAGCCATTGAACTTGACCGCAAGGGTTTCCTGATTGTAACGACGGCCGTTGCATATTTCGCAGAGGACGTAGACGTCGGGCAGGAAGTTCATTTCGATACGGCGCTGTCCTTCGCCGGTGCAGGCTTCGCAGCGTCCGCCCTGGACGTTGAAGGAGAAACGTCCGGGCTTGTAGCCACGCTCGCGCGACTCCGGCAGCATGGCGAAGAGGTCGCGCATGGCGGTGAAGACGCCGGTGTAGGTGGCGGGGTTGGAGCGCGGAGTGCGACCGATCGGAGACTGGTCGATCTGGATGACCTTGTCGAGCTGGTCAATGCCGCGGACGGCTGCGTGCTGGCCTGGCTCTTCGCGAGAGCCGTAGAGGTTCTTGGCGAGGGCGCGGTAGAGGATGTCATTGACGAGGGTGGATTTGCCGGAGCCGGAGACGCCTGAGACGACCGTCATGACGCCGAGAGGGAAGTGGGCGGTGACGTTCTGGAGGTTGTGGGAGTGGGCGTTCTCGACCGTGAGCCACTTGCCGCTGAGCGGGCGTGGATTGGCACGGGCGACGATCTCAATCTTGCCGGCGAGGTATTGGCCGGTGATGGAGTTGGGGTTGTCCATGATCTGCTGCGGGGTGCCGTC